>CAZXBL010000022.1:15796-16734 GCA_964638875.1 uncultured Candidatus Saccharibacteria bacterium
CACACCCGAAATACTAAAAAGACAGCGCAGTTGAACTCGATTCAATTGGCATGGTTAAAACTGATGCTACACTGCAGACTACGATGCCTGGCGTCTTTGCGGCCGGCGATGTTCGCAGTGGCGCGACTATGCAAATTGCAAGTGCAACCGGCGAAGGCGCAACAGCAGCATTGTCCATTCGAAAGTTCATTGAAGAAACGCCCAGCAAGCCAGTTGCAGCACCAACACTTCAGACAGTGTAAGATATTTACTTTATTATCTGTACAAAATGAGGCATGCTTAGACTTACGAGAACGTATGAGGAGGGTGTAAACATGAACATGTACGAGATTTGTCTGCTACATGCGCGCAGTGACCGAGCGCTCAGGTCCAAAATTGCGTCACTACTTGAAGAGTCACAGATAACGATGATGGAATGGCTACTGTTGGGGGTGGTTTCCGGGGGGCCTAGCAAAGGTTCAACAATGTCTGACATTGCTAAATCGCTACACGTCACCTTGCCTCAGGTGACAGCACTTGTTAATAAACTGCTTCCACTCAAGCTTGTCAAACAAAAGTCTGCCAGTAGCGATCGTCGAAGCAGGCTTGTTTCTTTAACGAGTAAAGGTCAGCTCGTATTCGATGAGAACAAGGAAATTATGGATGATGCTCAGCAGAAACTTTTTGGCGAGGCGTCCGAAGAAGACGTTGCTACTTATACCGACGTCCTTGGCCGACTATCAAAATAACTTTTACGTTACGTAGCCGTGGAAGTAATCGGTTACGATAGATAAAGGTTTCACGCCTTCTTCCAGTAACTCTGCGTAAGCTTTTTCTACAAATTGCTCAGGTCCCGACACGTAAATTCGTGCAGAAGGGGCTGTTTTTTTATAGTGCAGGGTTTTTTGCACAGAACGATCCGTGTCAGTAATGTCAGGATCTCCTAGAATCTCAACCTT
>CAZXBL010000023.1:0-14909 GCA_964638875.1 uncultured Candidatus Saccharibacteria bacterium
ATATTCTTCATCTGATGGGAACGCTACCGTACTAACAAGCCCCAAAGTTGTTAACGAGCTACGCCGACGACTAATACGCCGAAAAGCCTCCTCGTACCAAGCATGGGTCTCTACGGCGACAACTGCCCCACCAAGTGCTTGTAAAATCTCCCTGTGGGCAAGTTTGTTGGTAGGGCTGATCGACTCGTGGAGAAACGATGGATCATTATGTATCTTTCGAGAGTACGACAGTAGCGCCATATAATCCCCTGGTCTCTTATCAACATCCGAATGGTCAAACGCAAAATCTTCATGAGTTGTTACCATCCCCAGCCTATTGTTGAGTATGCCCGGCAGTTCAGTTAGCCAGTGGTTTGCACGGTAAACTTCGTCACCTTCGACCGGAACATACAGTCTCTTCAAATCGTTAGCAACCTCTGTGACGATGTCACTAATTTCTACATGGGGTGTCCCTGGTAAAACTTCTTGTGTTGCCACAGCTAATGTGGATTTGCCGGATTGTTTTTCTCCCGTAAAGCCGATGTACTGCATATAGCTATCTTATCAACAATTTATCATACGTCTACGTAAATCAATTTGAGTAACCTTTGTTAGAATGGATAGGTGAAGAAAGATCCCCAACTAACTGTTTCTGGTGATCTGCTTGTGGCAGATTTTCAGTCAGCATTTGCTGCCCTGGCTACAGCTGAGTACGCTGCCAGTGAGGCACAACGTACCGAAAACAGTGTCGTGTCAGAGCTGCACTCATTAGGTGGGCAATCATACTTGAACCCCGGATCAATCAGCCCCGTTCGCCAGAACGACATAGGCCGGGCAAGCCTTAACGCCCATGTAATGAAAGTCCAGGCAGCTCAGTTGCAACAGTTAAGCCAAGAGCAGCTGCAGACGCTTCAAATACAGATTTCCACTAGCTATACCGGGCATAGAGTTCGTATAACCGCCCTGCAAGGCAATGAGAGCCCATTTGATACCGTATGGTTCAATGACCAATCTGGCTACCGTTCCAGCCGTTACAAGAAGTCAGTAGTGATGGGCACTATCACAGAAGTAGACCTCGCTAAAAATTTGCTGATAATTAAACCTAAACTGTTTCCTCGTCTTATTAATCGTGAATTTACTGCTTATTTTGTGTACGTAATTGATCCAACAAATCTTCAGCCTGCTGTAAAAATTGATCTAATATAAAACGACCCGTAAATGGGCCGTTTTATACAGTTGGGTTTAGCTATTAAACTTCGCTGGTTTCAACCTTTATCGATGGCCCCATTGTGGTAGCCAGGTGAATTGCCTGAACATATGAACCTTTTAGGCTTGATGGCTTGTTGTGCTTGATGCTGGCAAAGATTGCACGGACGTTCTGTCCGATCTTGTCAGCACCAAAGCTAACCTTTCCGACTCCAACGTGGATAATACCGGTGCTGTCGACACGGTATTCAACACGGCCAGCTTTCGATTCAGACACAGCTTTAGCCACATCAGTTGTAACAGTTCCGCTCTTAGGATTAGGCATTAGACCTTTTGGACCTAATACGCGGGCGTACTTACCCAGTTTTGCCATCATTGCAGGGGTAGAGATCAAGATGTCGAAATCAATGATGTTCTTATCAAGCTGTGCGAGGAACTCATCGCTACCAGCAATATCTGCACCGGCCTTCTTGGCTGCTGCAGCGTCATCAGCGTCAGCTAGTACAGCTACGCGTACACTCTTACCTGTACCTGCAGGCAATTGAACTGTATCACGTAGGTTTTGGTCAGCTTGCCTTGGGTCAACGCCGAGGTTCACGTGCAATTCAACTGTCGCATCAAATTTGACATGACTTGTCTTGACGGCAAGATCTAAAGCCTCTTTAAGGCTGTAGGCTTTGCCTTTTTCAATAAGTTCTGCTGATTTACGGAAACCTTTACCCTGACGGTCAAGTTTGCTTGTAACGCGCTGTGGTTGCTTCGGCTTCTTATCTTCTGCCTCTGCCTTTTCTTCTTCGCGGTGCTTCTGGGCTTCTACCTTTTCGGTCTTTTCTTCAGCTTCTTTAATGCCCTTTTCGCTACGTTTGCCAGCTTTGGCAATTTTCTTTTCCTCTGCCTGACCTTCTTTAGCTACTTCAGTATCACCAGCCTCTGCTGGCTCCACTGGAGTCTGGCTGATAGCTGCGATTGCAGCAGTAATCTCTGCAATAGTGTTTTTCGTTGTTACTTCAAGACCGAGGTCTTTTGCTTCTGCAAGCAATTCTGCTTTGCTCTTTGCCATAGTTATTCTCCTTCGTGGTGCTAGCGGCCCAGGGCCTCCCACTTAATTATTCTTAATTTAGTCCCTGAGCGATGTTACTATCGTGGGCTGCCTGCACTGCAGGATTATGCTCTGCGAGTTCTGCAAGCATGGAAACAGCTTCATCAGCCGTTATAAGCTCCTCGCTTTGTGAGCCCATGATTTGGTCTCGTCTTTGCAAGAATTCCTCAGGTGACAATTCATCATTACCTAAAGGTGGGGACTCTTGCCGCATCTGCTGTTTAGACAGTAGATCTGTCATTCTAATGGCTGCTTTCTTTGATTTTTCTGACAAAGATACGGAAATTTCATTGAATTGTTCAGTCATCATGACCTCCCTCGTTCTGCTTTAACTCTCTGAGAGAATGCTCATTATATGCTTTTGACACCGGATCATCACCGAAAAATATCTTCACTAACCCGCCGTCTGGCTTTCGATGCTGTGTATATGAAACACCTCTTGGCTCTTCAGGCAACCCAGATGACTCCACGTCATTGTTGCCTGAGGCGGACTCGATTGTGGGCTCTGTAGGGGCTATGTCCGTAGCTGTAATTTCCTCCAGGCTTGCGAATGTATCCATATCTTCCATTTCAGCCGCGTGGCTGCGCAACCTAAAAAGCTCTTCTGATGTGAAAGGCATTTCCGGGCTACTTTCACTCATCGGATCTAGACTTCGATCTCGATGCCCATTGAGCGGGCGGTACCAGCAACCATTTTCTTCACTGCAGGAATGTCCTGTGTGTTCATGTCGACTGCTTTTTCTTCTGCAATCTTGGTCAACTGGGCATCAGTGAGCTTCTTAGCGATTTTCTCGCTGTTGGGGCGTCCTGAGCCTTTCTTGATACCAAGTTCCGCTAGAATTCTGTTGTCAGTAGGGATACTAACAACGCGCCAATCCATGGTGCGGTCTTCGTAAATAGTGATGTGGACAGTTACATCCTGCCCCATCTTGTCTTTTGTCTGCTCGTTGAACGGGTTGATGAAATCCATCATGTTCACACCGTGCTGACCAAGAGATGAACCCACTGGAGGAGCTGCTGACGCTTGTCCGCCCCTGATCTTCATCTTTAAATTAGCTTTTACAGCTTTTGCCATAAGAGTTTACTCCTTATTTTTCGAACTACCAGTCTGAAGTTGCTGATATGCTCTCCCTCAATAAATCGAGGTGTTAAGTCGTGCGTAACCTGTTAATTTTAACAGATTTACCCCTAAAAGTCTATGGGGCTAGATATTGTCGTATGAGTAGTCGCCAGTTATTTGCTGTTTACACCTAATCCAGCTGGAAAGGTCATTTGAATCATGACCATTTAGAAGTATATTGCCGATCTGAATTGCTGCTACAAGTTCCTTATCGCCTGCGTCAATATCTGCCGTCAAAAGATCCTCAGGAGTAATACCAGCAAATCTTATCTCTAACTCACTTATATGCTCTTCGCTGACACCTTCAGTAGATGCCCCAAATATTGCTCTCGTGCTATTAGGTTTTTGCTCTGCCATCATATTTGAATTATAACAGTAAAATGTTCTAGGGTGTTTGCTGTGAAATTATTGAGTTCGCCGGATACTTCAATTTGATCGGGGCACAAATAGATCATAACTCTCCGGGTAGTAGCTGGGTTTATTTACCTCATTCTGGGTAGGGGTAAATCTGCGCAGTTGTGCTAACTCAATTTCGATTTTGTCAGCTTTACGAGCTTTATGTCTGTGACGGAGTGCGTCTAAGCCAGAAACAGCTGCAGAACCCAAGCCTACTGCAATTATCGCCTTACCAAAGAAGTTGCCACCAGCCTCAAAGCCACCAATAAGAGCTCCTCCAAACGAGTCTTCAGGAAGGTTTACGGAATCTTTAACTGCTGCAACGCACACCAACACAGCAAGCCCTATAGTTGTTGCTTGTCTACCATCCCTTATAGCCTCACCCTTACTGATCTGTGATTCACGAAGATGTAGTTCTGCGAGAGAGGTCATAACTCTCTCTACACGCGTTTTACTTGGAGGCTGTCGAGTTCTACTGGAGTTTCACGACCAAACATATTGACCAGTACCTTGAGCTTGCCCTTGGCCGGGTCGATTTCATTAATTGAGCCATCGAAGCCCTTGAATGGACCGTCGGTGATGTTTACGACGTCACCGATGTTGAAGTCGATCTTGTGCTTAGGTTCTTCGCGACCCATGCGCTTCATGATCTTGTCGATTTCATCGTTGCTAATTGGTGTAGGTTCAGTGCCGCTACCAACGAAGCCAGTAACGGACGGTGTGTTACGTACGATGTACCAGGCATCTTCTGACATCTTCATCTGAACCATAACGTAACCTTGGAAGATTCGCTTTTCGACAACCTTGCGCTTGCCGTTCTTTACCTCAATCATCTTTTCCTTAGGAACAATTACCTGAAAGATTTTGTCAGCCATATCCAGTGAATCTGCACGCTGACGGATACTCTCTGCGACCTTTTCTTCGTAGCCACTATATGTGTGGATGGCATACCATTGTTTACTTGCATCGTATCGCTTAGCGCTCATTATTGTAACTCCTTTGAATTTGCGGTTAGTAAGCTGTGTGTAGCATTGTTGTCATTTGAGATAAAGTGTAGCTGGCTACGCTGCAGAGCAAATGGCGGCAAGGCTGCCACAGATTGCTGCTGCAAAACGAAGGGGTTACATTGGTGAGTGCTACTGCTCATACTCTAATTTCCTTAATCAATGAAGACTTTTTTAAATACTTTATCTAATCCGTAGTCAGTTACCGCAATTATTGCACCGAAGACAAGCGAAAATACGAACACAGCCATTGTTAAGCGGGCAGTCTCACGTGCAGTTGGCCATTGTACTTGACGCAGTTCGCTCCAGGATTCGCGGATGAACTTGAATAATAGTATGCTGGCAAGGATACGACCAACAAAACGAGCTGGCTTGGTTTTAAATGGGATCAGAAGAAAAGCAAACGGTCGCGCTACAAAACGAATTACACTCCACAATTTACGCAACGGCACATTAAGTTTGCTAGCTGCCTTTTGGACATGACGGCGCTTTGGCTCATTACTAACTTGTCGTTCTGCACGCTGGCGAACGGTCTCTGTCTTCTTTAGTTGTCGCCTTTTGGCTGACGTCTTCTTTGCCTCTGCCATATTACCTCTGATTCCTCAATTTAAAAGAACCTACATATGAAGTAGGTTCGGTCAGATGTCAATATACCAGTTCGGCCCTTGCTTTGCAAGCAGCAGCTACTTTATGTAGGTTTCTCACATCTGCTTCCGTTCATTTGTTATACCTTACAGATTAACTTCATGTACTCAGCAGATATAAACAAGTTTACATCTGCTTCCGTTCATTTGTTATAGTTATGGTAATGGTTATTGCTTTGCTTGTTACTTCGCTAATTCTTGAGCAGCTTTTATATGAGCGCCAAATTTGGAAGTATCGTATGCCTTTTATCGTAGTACTGACATTGGTTATTTCCAGTTCTTCTTCGCTGTTGATCCAGGCCCACGGCACCTGGATCGCAATTGGTGTGATTATCTGCTCTATTTTAAGACTTTTAAACATATTCCGTATTGCACAAGCTCGCATGCACGAACAATACTTGCATCAGACTACACGCAGAACTTCCCGCGTGATTGGGCTTCTTCAAATTGTACTCTTGGCACTACTGACTACGTATGTTCCTTTTGAATTGCACTTGTCCGGACTGCCCCTTATAACCGCTTTATTACAGGTTGCGGTTGCAGGCATGCTGTTTAGCGTCACGGTGCATAATGTTATTAAGACACGCTACCGTCAAGGCACTACTTTCTATGCCGATAAAGAACTACCCACCGTATCGCTACTGATCCCCGCACGAAATGAAACAACTGACTTGGAGGAATGCCTCCGATCTGCAATCGCCAGTGACTATCCTAAACTAGAAATCATCGTTTTGGATGATTGCAGCCAGTTAAAGACATCAGATATTATTAAAGACTTTGCCCAAGACGGGGTGAGGTTCGTGAAAGGTGTAGAGCCAAACGAGAGATGGCTTGCCAAAAACCAGGCATATGAAAAGCTTGCACACGAGGCGAACGGTCAACTACTGCTCTTCTGCGGTGTTGACGTACGGTTTGGCTCACACGCTATCAAGGCACTTGTCACAGAGCTACTAAACCGTGACAAGCAAATGATCAGTATATTGCCACACCGCTTGTCTGGTAGCCTAGCTGGTGCATTCATTCAACCGATGCGCTATTGGTGGGAGCTGTCACTCCCCCGCAAATTTTTTAATCGCCCACCTGTGCTGAGTACCTGTTGGCTCATAACTGCAAAGTCCTTAAAGAAAATGGGTGGTTTTGCGTCGAATAGCCACGCCATAATCCCCGAAGGTCACTTTGCACGAACATTAATCAAAACTAACGACTACAGCTTTATCCGGGCTAATGACACCTTGGATGTGCAGACCAGAAAATCGTATAAGGACCAGCGTGCTACAGCGTTGAGGATGAGATACCCACAGCTACGTCGTCGCCCAGAGAATGTTATGACATTGATTGTACTAGAGCTCATTTTCTTGCTGGGACCATTTGTGAGTGCAGTCTATGGCTTCCTAGTCGGAGATTTGTTAGTGGCAGGGCTGGGTATTGTGGCGTCTGGTGTGCTCATGCTGACCCATATTCTCATAGTGCAGTTAACCAGCCCCGCTAATACAATAATGGCCCTAATCAGTCTGCCGGTAGAAGTCTTGACAGAGGTGGTAATAGCGCTTATGTCAATGATTAAATATGAATTTGGTAAGGTAGACTGGAAAGATCGCAATATATGCATCCCCGTCATGCACGTCTACCCAAAGTTACCGAGAGTAACAGATAACTAAGATCTACTTAAGTTATAGGCTGCAACTAGAAGGATGGAACATAGTAACAAGACGTAGGCTATGCCAAAAAGGCCCAGATATATCGCCAAAAAACTAACATCGAAATCATCCGAGGTAGTTATGATTGATTCTAGCGTAAAGTTAAAACCATTTTTAAGAAAAGCCCACGCAGCTCCCACAAGCTGAATACTCGCAAACAGTAAGAAAAAGTAATGTATGGCGTCCAGATTACTGCCTTTGGATTTCATACCCCCAGTATATCAACTAGTAATACTGTGGCCCCTACACTTATGTTCTAGGTACTAATTGTCTCGTCAGGTATTACGGGCGGTCTGAGAGTTACTTTAAAGCTTTTAAAACGTTCTGCATGCCCTCTGCCTGGATAATCCATTTCAACATACATTTCAGTTATAGTAACTGCTTGTGCGGTTACAAATTTCGTTAGTCTCCGCTTCTCTTGGTCAGATTCAGTTTCTTTAATACTATCTGGCTCAGATGGGTTTAACCCAACCTGTCGGTACGCTGTATCGAGGATCTCTCGATTGACAAAATCACACTCTGTATACAGCTCAAAAGTAGGAATGTTTCTAGTAATGTCTAATAGGGCAAGGCTTCCAACCATCCGACCGCTGTGCGGCCTGGCGAAATCTTCTATCTCTGCAACATTTGTTCGCGATAATTTTTCAGCTCGGGTTAAGTAGTCTAATGTCATTCCGATACTATAAAAGGACAACTGACGAATGTCAATGCTCACCTGAGCCATTACTATATAGAAAGCATCAGGCGAGGTTGGGTACAAAGATACTAAAGGTGGAGCCTTTGTTGAGTTCGCTTTGAACTTCTAATTCGGCGTGAATTAATCTCGTAAGCTTCATTGTTACATAGAGGCCAAGCCCTGTGCCGTTGTTTTTGCGGGTACGATAGTCTTCTGAGCGCCAGAATTTATCAAAGACTCTTTCTTGGTCGGCTTTATTTAAACCGATACCAGTGTCACTAATCGTAAAAAGCACGCCGTTATCGCGCTTAGTGGCACCAATAGTGACGTGACCTTCCTCAGTATACTTAATAGCATTCGTTATGAAGTTCTGAAGGATTTCGCGTACATACAGACGGGATGACCTCAGTAATTCTAGGCTCTTGTCAGGCTCCGTGAACAGCTTTAAACCTTTTGTCTCAGCTTCAGGTGTGTAGAGTTTGCCAAGTTCCCCTATAAGTTCATATGTATTGATGTCTTCAACATCTACCTCTAGTTTGCCGCGCTCTGCACGTGAAAGCGTAGACAGGTCATTAATCATGCCAGACAGGAAGTTAACTTGGTCGTGCGCCTGGGTTAAGGCTTCTTTAATTTGTTTCATATCACCAGTTTTATCTAAAATAAACTCGGCGTTACCAATGTTACCTTCTGCAATTGCGATTGGGGTACGTAGTTCGTGGCTAACCACACTAATGAACTCATCCCGCTCCTCTTCTAAGGATTTCTCCCGAGTAATATCCCGCACTAATATGACGTAGCCACTCATGCCTGCTTGGCCGTAGCCAAGTTTTACGGGTGCTATACTGGTATATAAATTAATAGCGCTGCCATCAGGGTACTGCAACTTCCAATCACGGGAAGTGCTCTGGGTCTTAGTTTCTAAGACAACTTTCTTTATATCTATATCTTGCCCAATTTTGTCGACCAGCTTCATAACGCTGGCAATAGTTTTGCCCGTAATGGTGCTGTTTACGTCGAGGATGTTCAATGCTGCACCATTGTAAACGACAATATGAGTCTTTTCATCAATCGCGATGACCCCATCAGCCATGCTGTTTATAAGGCTAGTTAACCGTTCGCGTTCAAGCTCGGCATTATGCGCAGTTGTTTTGGGGCTAGACATTGCTCATATTATACAAGTAGAACGGAGGAAAGTGGAAGCTTGCTTATGCTTTTCGAGTACTAAGTCGTAAGCGAAGCTATGCATAACATTAAGCATAATATCTCGAGGCTTACTTACAGTACAGGTTTATGTGTTTTGATCAGTTTTCTTAGTTGCTTAAGATTCGGTGTGACTTTCTCCATTTCAGCCCAGAAGACTGATCCATGTGCCATGACACGAGTGTGAGTTAGTTCATGCAAAATGACGTAGTCTATGAGCTCCCACGGCAATTGCATTAAGAAACAGTTCAGAATAATATCTTTTTGCTCGCTGCAGCTTCCCCAGCGACCTGTCAGTTGCTTGATGGCAACGCTTTTATACGTGAAATCGTGTTGAGTTGCCAGTAGCTCCAGGCGCCGCGGTAACAGCATGCGAGCTTCTTTCTTGAGTACGCGTATTCCAACTGACACCGCGGCTTCTTGCGCGGATGGATCGTTCCAACGAACACCTGTCGGCAGCATTATCCTTGCCTCATTGCCTGAAACACGCGTGGTCACAGAGCTACCAGTGCCTGCCAAAAAACTGATGTGGTGCGCCTTGCCCAGTCGATAACCCTGTTCCAACAGTGCTACCTGCGGGCGTTCTGCGACAATCCATTCTTTTCTGGACTCTGCAAAGGCTACTCCGGCACTATATGGTGCCCAAAATGGCAAGCTGACACGCACCTGCCCTTGGTGAGTAATGCTGATACGAATGCTGCGCGCTCCGCGGCGTTTATAGAAGCTAACCGGGCCAATCCCGTCTAAATCAATTTCTTTTACTGGCATTTAGAACCTAACGTATGTTTATATTACGGCGGTTTTGATCGACCCTGCCGTTAGTAAGGTTTGGTACAAGATTAACAAGCCCAGGCATAACAACCTTGTTGCCAGCATTCTCAGTAGAAATAAGACCTGAATCATAGAGTTTTTTGAGGATAGCGCTCCGCTGAGTGGTATAGGTATGTTTACCACTAATGACGATATAATCTTCGTTCATCTGTGGGTTCTGCATACCCGATGCTGTTTGCCCAAACATATTGCGATCAATAGTCGTGGTGTAGCGATCATCTGTCTTGCGGCGGTCACGCTTGCCAACGCGGGTAAAGGCGCTCTCCTGGTCGATCTGTAGCCACAGCATCAGCACCTCAGCCTTATGTTTACGGGCAAGGTCGCGCAAATCCCTCCGCTGGGAAGCACGCATAGCGTTAAGGTCATACAAGACGCTAATCCCTGCGTTCAAAAACTCCTCTGTCATATATTGCATCAAGTGATCTACGATCTGATTTTCTTGACGATCGTATCGGGGTTGCTCAAACAGTTCGAAACGAATACGATCACTTTGAACATGTGCTGCTTGAATGTCTTCACTCAGCTGGCGTGCCAAATAGGTCTTGCCTGCACCGGGGTATCCGTACAGGAGTATAAGTGTTGGTCGCGTGAGGGATAGCTTGCTCATTTCTATACAGAAGTATAACAATAGTCGCAACTTTGCAAAAGCCCTCACTCTGGTTAGACTCACCTATGATACCTGGAATCATGCCTTTACGGTTCTTGATAAGTAATCAGTTTTTAGGTATTATCAACACTTGTAATTGCTCTTGTAGCGATTAGGTACATTTAATCAAAATCGGAGCCTAAAAAACTCCAACTTAGGGGTGTAGTGTCAGTGGTTAGCACGTAGGTCTCCAAAACCTGAAGCTCGGGTTCAAATCCTGGCACCCCTGCCAAACTAAAAAGTCGACGTAGTGTCGACTTTTTAGTTTCTCGTTTTTATACCTTATTTGGTTTAATTAATTGCTAAATCTTTTTGGATCTGACTTGTTTATTGCTTTGGACATTGCGCTAATTGATAATGATTAGTCTATGAACCGACTTCCGAAATTTCTTATTGAAGATACAACACCAAAAGACAGTCCAATAATAGATGCTGCTGAGGCATGGGGCAACTTTGAGCATCAGTACAGGGTGAATAATATGGGCATCCAGCTTGTACTGAACCAAGCCATCCACAGTCATTATTCCCGAAAGGCAGCGCCCGACGAGTCTTATGAGGAGCAATCTAGCTTCCTAGCGATACATATAGAGGAAAATCTCAGGACTGTTTACCCAGAGTTTGTAATTGCAGCAGAAGGTCTTCGAAAAGCACTCGATGAGCTAAAAGGCAAAGCCATTACGTGGAATCATTACCAACGTGGTGAAGTAGTAGATTTAGAACTTACAGATTTTGCGACAGGTCCCAAAGGAGATGCTTATGGGTATACCGTCAAACGGGAACCTACGACTTTCCCTGAGGACACTGCTTTCCTGATTGATCATCATATAGGACCGTCTGCATATTCTGCTACCCTAACAAATACCTACCCTTTATGGCTTGAGATAAATTATGAACCCACCGATACACATGGTCTTAATCTTCTCATGGATGAAATGTTTGCAATCAGGGAGGCGCAGGATCCAAAAGCATCTTGATTCGCAATCAAATTGGAGTATTGTTAAGTTATTAAGAGGGGTTTCTTATGAGAAAGAATGACAATCATGCAAATATGGCGAAAAGAGGCGGTCCACCAGTAATGGCTTTCTTTGCGACTTACGTTGGTGCATTAATCTATTTCATCGACAAAGCGGATGGATTCTGGGAAGTGGTATTGGCATTCCTGCAAGCCGCTGTCTGGCCCGCATATCTGATTAACAGAATCTTTACTCTGCTTCAGATTCAGTAGGTAAAGGCTCTTTTATTGATTGCCAGATGCTAACTAGCTCAGGCATGTCACCTTCCTCGCTGTGGCCATATATTGCCATAGCTCTAAGTAATTCTGAGCAGCCCACTTTAGCCAGATGTTTCTCACGAAGCTCAACTGCTTTGATCTGAGCAGTTTCTATTTCCTCTTCAGCCAGTCCTGCAGGAGAGCTGATCATACCGCGCACTTTTAGAAAGTATGTGTCGTATGCCTTACTGACTTCTGGGCTGTAGCTGGGAAGATGCTCGTTAGGAGAAGCTAAGGAGTTAACCATATAAATACATTATAGCACATTTGTCAATATCTGTCCATATTAGGTTTTTGTTGTAAATAAGCGTACAATAAGAGGTAACTAGAACTGCATCAACAGCATTTATTATGGCCTTGTGCCGCTATAAACACTGTTGCCGGGGGGCTATCCAACAATTAAATTTTCGTTCGAAAGGCCCACAATGTCACGAGATAAAGGTCGTAAAGAGATCAAAAAACCTAAGAAAGATAAGAAGTAATACTATGTATTACCGCAAGCAGGACTTTTTTGATACCCCAGAAGGCGAAGCAATCAAGGCAATTCTTATCTCAATGGACGAGAGCGATGACTTTAATTGTCCCGCCAGCTACAGCCCTAATACAGAAATATACGAAGACAACTTGATCCCATTTGTTGATAAGCACATGGCATACATCCGTAGCCACCCTTCATTGAACGCAATGCAGTACGTATCTAACCTGAAGATTGTCTCCCGCAAAAGCCGTTTAATCAGGTAAAAACGCGTCAATAATTGATGCGTAGACTTGGGTTGCGTGTTCTTTATTTGAATCAAATTGTCGCATGTAGTTTTCCATCATAATGCCGTCGTTGACCTCAAGGACTTTGTATCCAGCAGGTGTTTGTATAATATCGACAGCGGCTAGGCGCAATCCAATAATTTTGAGTGCCTGTATTGCAAGGTCTTTTTCTTCTAAACTTGCATCTGTTTGCCTTGCCTTTGCACCAAGTCCGAGGTTAAACATTGGGAGACCATTTATGACCACCGGGACTTTTTCGTACTGGCACAAAACCTCTCCATCCAGCATTGTGAAACGCCGTTCGGAGGCAATCTCTTCATATGGTGCAGCTGCCCAGGCTGCAATGTTGGGGTGTTCCTTGATATATTTTGGCACTTCTTTGGGTGAATCAAGTAGTGCAACACCGTGCCCACTAGTACCATCGAGTGGCTTAACAACTACTCTGTCTAAACCTATTTCCCAGCCACTGCTTTTAGATGCCTTGGTCCTGATAAGCCTGTGATCAACTGCAGACACTCCATTTGCTTGAAGCAACTGATAGGTAGCGACTTTGTCACCTGCTATAGCGGTGGCAGAGGCGTCGTTAAGCCCAAATTTGTAACCAAATATCCTCGTTGTTTTAGAACCTTTCGATAGTTCTAGTATCCAATCGTCAGAATAACTAACGAAAGTAATGCCTCTGTTACGACAGATATCTTTGATTACTCCTACCATCCAGCGGTCGAGTATGTATTGGCCCTGCTGCATAGGTATTAATTCTTTGCATCTTTGGCGGCCATGCGGACAGCGCGCTTGAAGCTCCGCTCTGCATCAGGATCGGCGTATCGAACGATTGGAGGACGTACCATTGTCCGGGGGCCCTTTCTCCGCTCTTCTAAGTCCCTCAGTGACTCAACAAAATAGTTTTCCATCAACCATTCACGACCTGGCGCTGTCTGCCCTACCACCGTAAACAGCCAAAGGTGATCTCCCCATTGCTCTTCCCGGGCTATTTCTGGTGTTTTTACCACTTTAAGGGTGCCCGTTGGCATAGTCGCTATGGCTTTTTCTATGATCTTTTTGCCAATCGATTGGTTATTAACAAACACATCTACTGCCATTGTTCTGAGACCGTTGGGGGTTACCCGTGCCGCCTGAATGTATTGGTTGTGAACCCAGATGATCTCACCAGAAAGACTGCGGATTTTAGTTGAACGTAGCGTCATGCGCTCCACAACGCCCGACAAGGATTCAAATGGTTCAACGTCAATATAGTCACCAACATGGAACCAGCCCTCAATAATCATAGATGCGCCAGCAGTAATGTCGCGTAGGATCATACCGATGGTACCACCAGCCAAAACGACAAAGAAGGTACCGGCACCAATGGCAGCGGCACCCGTAGTGGAACCACCGCTAAGCAAGTTCCATGTGTAGAATGCAAACACGCCAACGATGACGGCTCTTACGAGCGCGATACTAACGCTTAAGTAGGTTTCGACACGTCGGAGCCTGATCTGTCGTTCCGCATCAGGGGAATTGTCTGAAATTGTAGCCACAAACCGTGCGATTTTAACAATAATAAACCCAATAACTTTACTCAACAGGAAGGCAGCAGCAATGGATATAAGCAGGATTAAGAGGGAGCGCATTGCATTATCCTCGCCAAACAGGGCATTTACTTCTTTCTCTAGTTTTGATGCAGTGTCTTCCATCAGAGGTACATTGTAGCGTAATAGTGATATTGCGGCTAGCTTTCGGTTTCGTACTAAAAATAGTCTAAAAGGTGTTGTGTTAACTACTGTTAGTTCCCTATAATAAAGCTTAAGTTAAAATAAAAGTCGTTAGAGGGTTATGAAGGTATTGATGCTTGGGTGGGAACTACCACCTCATAACAGTGGTGGACTCGGCGTTGCATGCTACCAACTCTGTAAAGCCCTCTCTAATAAAGGCGCGGATATTGAGTTTGTTTTGCCATATACCGCTGATCACAGGATCGAGTTTATGAATGTCAGTGCGGCTCATCCCCAAGACGTTGATCAGGTGCTCAAAGCGGGAATAGCTTACGACAGTTATAAATATGTTAAGAGTACTGGTGAAATCAAGTGGGTTGATTTGTTTGGTCAAAGTGCAATTTATGAGCGAGCTGTTGACCGTATAGTGCAGTTGGCTGAATTTGATGTTATTCATGCACACGACTGGCTAACGTGCCGTGCTGCTATTCGTGCAAAAGAAACAACCGGTAAGCCATTAATACTACATATCCATTCGATTGAATCCGACAGAGCTGGCAGGCATCATGGTGGCAATCAAATGGTGCGCGAAATTGAGTATATGTCCATGATGCTAGCTGACCGCGTTATTGCTATTAGCGAACACACCAAGAAAGCAATCATCAGG
>CAZXBL010000024.1:0-14870 GCA_964638875.1 uncultured Candidatus Saccharibacteria bacterium
TACCAACAGTCGCAAAGCTATCGACTAAAAATACACAAGTCGCTGCCATGGTAAAACCACAGTTCGAAGCAGGTGATAACGCCAAGCACAAAGGCATCATCAAGAACGACCGTATGCGTCGTGATATCCTACAAAATTTTGAACAGTGGGTACGCCAAGATTTTATTATCCAAGACAAAGCTGACAGCGAAGTACATGGCTCCAAGGGCAACCGCGAGCGTTTTTACCTCTTAAAAAAGATCTAAAAACACATACCGCTTGTGCTAAGATAACTGCATGTACTTCAAAAATCGAGCTGAGGCTGGGCGGCTGATTGCGAGTAAACTCGAAAAATACAAAGCCCAAAATATCGTTGTTGTGGCCCTGGACGAAGGTTCAGCAATTGTTGCTGCGCAAATAGCCATGAAATTACATGCAAATTTGTTGATGTACCTTGTTAAAAATATTTATTTACCTGGTGAGCATCAAGCGATTGCAGGGCTTAGTTCCACGGGCACATTTTCTACCAATGATTACTTTAGCGCGGGTGAGTTAGAGGAACTTACTGTGGAATACCACAACTATATTGATCAGAAAAAGATGGAAGTGAATCATGAGCTGCACATGTTGCTTGGTCGGGACGGCGAAATTGATAAGAAGTTACTGCGTCACCGTGTAGTGATTGTTGTGTCTGATGGGCTGGAATCGGGTTTTTCTATGAAGTTGTGTGCGGACTTTTTGAAGACAGTCGCCATAAAAAAAATAGTTGCAGCAACCCCTTTGGCAAGCGTGCCTGCAGTCGACAAGATGCACCTGTTGGCTGACGAAATTTGTTGCCTCAGTGTTGTGCCAAATTATATGAACACCGACCACTACTATGATGACAATACACTTCCCAATACAGACCAAATCATGAAAGTGATGCGTAACATCACGCTTAATTGGGAACTTGTGCCTTCAAAATCGTAAATTATAGTGTTGACACGTTCTTAGCATAAGCGTATCTTGAAACTAACACGACAAGCGTGTTCAGAACATTGACGGTTGGAACCAAAATCCTCACTAGGGCACATAAAGTCCTGGTTTTTCGTCGTTCTGGAGTAAACAAATAACAAATAAAGGAAACAGTAGTCATCGCAAATAGGTGATTCTGTAAGAACACAGCATTCGTGCTGAATTCTCATTCGGGTATTCTCGTATGAAAACAAAAACAATAAATTATCGAATAGACCAAACATTGCCCCCGCGCCACTGGTATCAGAAGCGGGTTGGTTGGTTTGGTAAATCGTTCCTGGCGATACTTGCCGTGACTATGCTCGGTGCTAGTTCATACGGGTATGTGATGAACAGTAATACCGTTAAACAATTAGCTGCTCAAACAACTACTCGTGACAAACTCAAGAAAGTTACCACAGATCCAATCAGTTCTGATGCAGAAAATATTATTGATGTTCAATTCGTGCTTGATAAGTGGTCAAGGGAACACCCAGGGGAAACGTGGAGTGTTAGCGCCCGAAGCCTGGATGGGCCAAGATTTGAGGCGCACCTTAACCAGAGTAAAACTTACGAATCAACCTCGCTCAAGCATCTATTTATGACGCTGCCGTTGTTCGAGCAGGTTCCCGCCGAACAGCACAAAAACATTAAGCTGGAGTCAGGAAAAAACATGGCGACCTGCGTCAATTTGATGATACGGCTTGCAAATACTACCTGTGGCACAAAAGTTTCAGAGTACATTGATTACCGCAAAGCAGGTGACACGCTGAAGAAAGCAGGACTTTCCAAGACAACATTTGAAGGCAGCAAAGTACGTACCACAGCAGAAGACACGGTTACTTTTCTTGCTCACATCAATAACGGCGGTATGCAACAGAATGCTCGTGATGCAGTTATAAAAAGTCTGCGCGAACAACAGCTGCGTGCAGGTATACCAGCTGCGTGTCCAGGTTGTTTAGTGGCTAACGGAGCATCAGAAAACAGCGCTATCTACGATGTTGCTATCGTGCAGTACAGCGGTGGCACCTATGTATTATCGATCTTTACCAAAGACAGCTCGATTACTCAAATTAGCGAACTAGCGGGTAAAATTCAACAAAAAATTATTGATACGACAGCGAATTAGCTATGCAATCACAATACTATCAACTATATGATGCCCGACCGTCACGGCGACGTGAAAACATCACCTTAATTTCACTCATATTATTACTTGTCAGTGGTGTCGCAAGCGTGCCAGTGATTGCGAACCGTGCAGTACAGAGGCAGTCAATACAGCCGGCTGTGGTGCAAGCGGCACCAGAAGTAGTACCCGACCCAGTGAAACCCATTGAAGAAGTGCCGGTGGTTGCCACACCGCAAATTGTCGACCTGCAACCTATTTTAGATAAGTGGGCTCAACAAAATCCAAAACAGCAGTGGGGCATAGTTGCCAAGAGTTTGAGCGGTGTTGAATTCCAAGCACAGCTAAATGCAGATAAGCGTTTCCGTTCAGCAAGTATGTATAAGTTGTTCTTATTGCAGCCGCTGTTTAGCCGTTATTCGTTGGAACAGCAGCAAACAACTGGCGTAAGTTTGGGTGGCACCACTCGTTCTATGGCCGCATGTGTAGATTTGATGCTTCGTGTTTCAGATAACCCTTGTGGTGAAGCAGTGGCTGGGAAGCTCGGCTGGACCAAGGTAACCAAGGAACTCAAGGCAGCCGGATACATAAATACCGATTTTAGCCGGGGCGATACGCCAATGACCTCAGCAGGTGATACAGCACTTTTCTTGGAACGGATGAACGGTGGCATGCTGGACGAACAGAGCAAGACTACGGTCATGAAGTCTTTGCATCAACAAAAGTGGAACAAGGGCATACCTGTTGGCTGTAGTGGCTGTACGGTTGCGAACAAGACAGGTAACCTGGGTTCAATCATGAATGATGCGGCTATCATTCAGTACCCAGGCGGTAGTTACGTATTTGTCGTTATGTCAGAAGGTGGCAGTTTCAAACAGATTGCCGAACTCACCAAACAAATCCAAACCACTATCAACGCAAGCCAGCAGTAATTATTTAGAAACGTTGAATTTGAATTCTACTATGTCGTTTTCTTGCATGACGTAGTCTTTGCCGACGGTTGCAACTTTTCCTGCTGATTTGGCAGCGACTTCTGATCCAGCCTCTATAAAATCATGATAATTTGTTACCTGGGCAGCGATGAACCCACGTTCAAAATCAGTGTGAATAACACCGGCTGCCTGTGGGGCAGTAGAACCTTTTTTGATCGTCCAGGCACGGACTTCTTTTTCGCCTGCCGTAAGGTAACTTTGCAGACCAAGGGTGTCATAGGCTGCGTGAATCAGCTGAGCCAGACCTGACTCATGCACGCCGTAACTTTCAAGTAACTCTAGGCGGTCGCCTTCGTCCAGACCTTGTAATTCTGATTCCAGCTTGGCACTGACAAATAGACATTGAGCCGGTGCAACAAGCTGCGATAACTCTTGTTTCTTAGAATCGTTCGTCAGGTCCTCATCATCAACATTAAATAGGTAAATGATAGGTTTCATCGTGATGAGGTGCAGGTCATGCAATAGTTCGCTGTTCTTTGCCAGCCAATCTTCACCCTTTTGGAAGAGGGGATTACCGTCGTTAAGCCACGTACTTACATCTGTTAATAGCTCCACTACCGGACGCTGTTTAGGGTCTGCTTTGGCGAGTTTTTCTGCCTGGGGCAGGCGCTTGTCAACGGTTTGGATATCGGCAAGAACCAATTCTGTGTTGGTAACATCAATATCCTTTTTCGGGTTGTGGTCGTCATCAACATGTTGCACATTCTTGTCAGAGAAAGCACGGACAACCTGGACGATAGCGTTGGTGCTACGGATATGACTCAGGAACTGATTGCCCAGACCCTCGCCCTTACTAGCACCAGCTACAAGCCCGGCAATGTCCACAAATGTTACCGTGGCAGGGACGATCTTCTGACAGTTGTATATGTTGGCCAATTTTCCAAGCCGTTCGTCAGGAATCGGCACGATACCTGTATTCGGTTCAATTGTTGCAAACGGATAGTTAGCTGCAAGTATATTGTTGTTGGTTAGGGCGTTAAACAGCGTGGACTTACCAACATTGGGTAAGCCGACAATCCCTATAGATAGTGATGACATATTAGGTGCATTATAACAGATTGAACGCGAGTATGACAGGTGTTAGCGACGTAAATTAAGCTGTTGTATTACCGAAGGGTCGTATGATTTAATGTAAAGCAATAGCATTGTGAGGTGCAGAGGGGTTACTTGTGGGACTGCGATCAAGAAAGAAAGACTTAAGCCAAACCAAAAATAATAACACTGAGACAGACGCTGTTGTAGTGCATGTAGGATCAGCATCAAAACTCGGTTCTTTAAAGGGGTTATTGCCAAATACCTGGAAACAACGTGGTTTACTGGCAGTCTGTATCGTCATAGGGGTGGTACTCGTCGGTCTCATACTCATGAAAGGTAACAAGCCCGCCGAGAAATCCTATGCGCTGACAATAAGCGGTTCTGGCCAGACCTATAACGTCACGCAAGATGAATATGCGAAACTGATAGAACAGGGGAAGAAAGCGCAGCCGGGTGTGCCCGAGCATGCGCTTAAAAATTCCATTATTGAAGCTTATCAGTACAAAATCGCAGCAAAAGAACTAAAGATCGAGCCAACTGAATCAGAGGTCAGAATCGCAGCAACGGCAAGCTCTGGCTACTCAGGGGACGGTGCACTCAATGAATGGCAACAGTTGCAAGGTTATGCTTCCGGCGTAGAAGGTAATCTGAAGTTAGCCCAAACAGGTGGTTACGTTGGTGTCTTCCTAGACTACCCATATAACAGAGCGAACCCAGATGCAGCAAAAGTTGAAGCCGATAGGGTGTATGCTGCAGCACAGGCAGCTGAGGATCGCGATAGACTTGCTAATGGTACGGCTACCGCTGAGTCAATCATGAAAGAGATTAACGCCGACTCAAGGCTAGTCTCAGACGGCTATGGTAGTACTAGTAAGTTGTTTAAAATTGATACTGATGGTGTGTCATATCGGGCGGGTGACAGTGTCAGGGTTAGTAAGCCAGCTCATGTCATGAGTGCAATTGACAGCCTAGGTAGAAAGACTGGCGTATCAACCGTTCAGGAGGTGCGTGGCATCCCTGCTGGAGGAAAGCGAGAGGTAATCTTTAATTACTTCCTTGTTACTATTACAGAAGTGCTAGATACCAAGCCAGATATTGAAAACGATTTCAAAAAAGTGATTTCATCAATAAAGGTGACAGATGATGTTAAGTAATTTGCTAGTAGTAAACCGGTTATCCAGAACAGTGCAGCTTGTTTTCGCGGTGCTTGCATTTATGTGTCTGTTCATGTTGTTCGATGCGCCTAAGGCTGCCGCAGATGCCTGTTCTTCAGCGGAGTCAGACTTTGCGCAAGTGGATGTTTATGTAGAAGTCCGACAAAAGACGTCTACGGGCAGCGACTTGTTAGGGTATGGAAAGGGCTATAGCTTTTCGGTTACAGCCACAACCCCAGACCCCGGCAATTATCCAAATGCTGCAAACAAGCAAAAATTTGCCGAGGTTCAGCGGGATCGCCTGAAAGGGAATGCCGGAAGTATTAGAAATGAGTGGATCCCGCAAGGCAGTCCGTACAAAACGCGAGGGGCAATTAATTCCCCTGGCTCTAACAATTGGATGAACGGAACCACAGGCGGTAACCCACCTTCGCATACTGTTAACATCACTACGCCAGGCGACATGCATTACTGCGATATCGGAAGCGGAGCGGGCAACAGAATCCATCCAGCCTTTGACTTTACGAACGGTACAAACGGTAACCCCTTCTTAGCATGTTTGGGTGGGCCGGTAGAGCTTTGGAACTACTTGGGCAGCGACTATAAATTTGGTGATCCCGACGGCAGTGGCCCTCAGGAAAGGATAATAAAACATTCTGAATTCGCAGCTGATTATCTCTTTAATGCCACCGGAGCCCCGACCAAATATGTGCTCCCAGGTGTAAACAGCAAAGCCAATGAAAGCGGTAAAATATTCGATGTTCCCCCGGGGGGATACTGGACAGACAGTAGTCATTTTTACAATGGTAAAAATGATGGTGATGGCATTGCGATAATTTTTAAATACGAGTTGCCGCTACAGAATAATCCTCCTGTAGGCACGCTTACTTGTACTTTATCATCTGGTAACTGGATTCTTTCCTACACATTCAGCGATGTAGATGGCACTACTACTGCCACCCTTGGGACCAGCAGCAGTGGCGGGGGCACCCCTCTGTCCTCAAGCCCCGGCTCACTCTCAGTTACAGCTGGCACCTCTGCGATAACGTACTACCTATTTGTGAAAGATATAGGACCTAATAATTTTGTTCAAAAAGCCAGTGCGATATGTAACCCTCCTGGAAATAACCCGCCTACTCTCAGTCTTGAGGTTGAATGTGAAAATGCGACATTCAGCAGGCAAAGAGCAACCTTCAGCGGCTCTGACCTTGACGGCGCAGTGACGGCTACACTCACACTACCTAATAACACTACTACCACAACAAGTCCAAGAACTTTCTCTCCTGATAGCGGTGGTAATACCTACAAGCTAACTGTGACAGACGCATTGCCAGGAGGTGGTTTTGGAACCCCGGTCAGTATCAACAAGACCTCACCACCTTGTGCACCTGCTCCTGTACTTGAACCACACGTTGAAATTACGGGAACTGTTTTGGCCCCTGGTGACACGGTTGAAGGTTCTTCGTCAGTTTGTCTTAACAGTGGTCCGTCAGGCAGCACCCGATGGAAGCGAACATTCTGGTATGAAAACAGTGCTGGTGCAAGAACAGTTATTGAGACCATCCCATTTGCTGGCGCAACCACGATCTCAACTTGTAACGTCACTGTAGGGACGCCTAAGTCAGAAGTAATTAAATCTGGTTATGTCAAAATATGCCTAGAACTCGAGCTTCAGCCAGTATTACCAGCAACTGCTGAAGACAATCCTAAAACAACTTGCCGTGGCATTGGTAAGCAGCCGTATATTCAAGTTAAAAATGGTGATGTTAATACGACTGCTGACGTCAGTGTACTGAGAAACTCAGGTAC
The DNA here is from genome assembly GCA_964638875.1 of uncultured Candidatus Saccharibacteria bacterium. Taxonomy (GTDB): domain Bacteria; phylum Patescibacteriota; class Saccharimonadia; order Saccharimonadales; family JALRHH01; genus JALRHH01. Next base: position 7,089 of record CAZXBL010000024.1, read on the forward strand.
ATGTACAAATTCCTCAACCGGTTATATTACAACTTGGGAGGGAGTCTACGGAAGCGGTACAGAACTAGCTGCATACTCAGGTAATACGGTTAGAGAGTTTGCGACAGCGTTAAACCGAAGTTTGGATCCAAGGCGGGCATCTGGTCTACTGTTTGCTAATAGTCCCTCAAACCAACCATTTAGTACTCCGGTCGGCTGTAGCCAAAAAGATCCTGGTTGGGACGCAGCTAAAACAAGTACGCTTACCGGGACGCAGCCCTACAGCGGAGGGACATTGCATGTTAATGGAAACGTATATATAGCCAGTCCTGTTAACTCTCCAGGCTCATTTAGTCTAAACGGTGTACCTAAAAATAAGGTTGTCGCTACAGGTAACATCTACATAAACAGTGCTGTTACAAACCTAGATGGCATATATATGGCCGGGGGCACTATCTATACATGTACTAACGGTAATGCTAAGCCTACAGCATCATTCCTGAGCTCACTCCCTGGAGGCTGTACAAGCACAAGGTTGACAGTTAATGGCGCGTTGATTGCACCGCAAATCAAATTCCTGCGACTTGTTGGCAATGTTAATGATAATACGGCTGACGAGACCATTACGTATGACCCGACAGTTTGGCTACGAGCCCTAAGTGGTGGCAGCGGTGAGCAAGTCATTGATGCGTATACAACCTTGCCACCAATCCTTTAGGCAGACCACCACCTAACAAAAAAGTGTTTAACATCTAAAACGCTTATGCTACAATTTAGCCAATGAAAGGTATTCGCGATCTACGGGTGAAAACAGATAGTCTAGCCCCAGTAATCGCGACGTAAAATTAAGATATGAGCATATTGAGTGGGGTAGGCGATTTCTTCGGGTTAGATATCGGAGCAAGTGCTATTCGATTGGTCTATGCACCAGGTGCCGGCACAACACCAACACTGGCGAGGTACGCCCATGTACCTGTTGATAGCAAAATTTCATTGAGTGATTCTGATGTGGACAGGCAAAAACTTGCGCAGGTTATTAGGGAACTTGTCGTAAAGGCAAAAATCCCAACGTCAAATGTAGCTGTAGGCATACCGTCTAACCGTGTATTTACCACGGTAGTTGATTTTGAAAAATTGTCCCCGGGGGAATTAGACAAGGCAATCAGACTTCAGGCAGGTTCTCTAATCCCAACACCAATAGAGACGTCAAAGGTTGACTGGGCCGTAATAGGTAACTCTCCAGTAGATCAGACTAAGATTGAAGTGCTTATATCCAGCGTACCCAATGAATATACTGAGAAGCGACTCGACATGCTGGAGTCAATTGGGTTGAACGTTATCGCCCTGGAACCAGACAATCTGGCAATAGCACGTGCGGTTCTGGAGCCCGGAGCTACAGGGGCCCAAGTGGCAATTGACATCGGGCTAAAGTCGACTGATTTAGTAGTGTCTATTGCTGGAACTCCACGGTTGTGCCGATCAATCCCAACAGGACTCGAGGCAATAATCAAGAGTGCGATGCAAAACCTGAACATTGATGACAAACAGGCAGAACAGTTCGTATTTAAATTTGGTCTTTCGAAGGACAAGTTAGAAGGACAAGTTCATGGGGCGATTCTCGGGACTGTCGAGACTTTGATGGCAGAAATAGAGAAATCAATAAAATTCATCAATTCACGCTATAAAGACGTGCCTATTGAAAAGGTTGTCGTAGTGGGTGCGGCAGCAGCATTGCCGGAGCTACCACTATTTATTGCAAATAAATTCAACATTAATGTCGAGATTGGTAACGCATGGCGGAACATTAGTTATGCAGCAAAGCAGCAAAATGAACTTCTCACAGTATCGAACCATTTTGCAGTTGCAGCCGGATTAGCGGAGCGAACACTATGATTTTCCCGCCATTAACTAGATCTATTATGCTGCCAGGAGGCGAAGCCTAATGATACAATTAAACCTTCTCCCAGATGTAAAACTACGATATGTAAAGGCAAAGCGGTTGCAACGTACTGTAGTTACAGTATCCGTTTTAGTCTCTGCAGTTGCGGTAGGGTTATTAATCTTTTTCCTAGTTACCACAGGCCTGGTTCAGAAAACGCATTTGAACAACCTTAATGATGATATAGCTGATAGCAAGAGTAAGCTAGAGAGCATAACTGACTTGAGTAAAATCCTGACCGTCCAGAACCAGCTTAACCAACTCCCTAATCTGCACGGTGAAAAGCCAGCTACCTCTCGTTTATTTGGATTTATGCAGCAACTAACACCCAGCAATGTAAGTATTTCATCACTTTCGTTTAAAACCGAGGATCAATCGATCGTCATTACTGGGTCCGCAGAGTCGTTAGCTGCAGTCAACACCTATGTAGACACGTTGAAGTTTACGAATGCTAGCTTCAAGGCCGATAGTGATGAACAGGCCGCGGAACAAACTAGCCTGGCGTTTAAAGAAGTTGTCCTGAGCAGTTTCGCGCTGAGTGAAAGCCCTGAAAAAGGCAAGGCAGCAACATACAGTATCCAAGTAAAGTATGACCCGGTATTATTTGCTAATAACAATATCACCAAGCTGGTTGTCCCGCAGCAGATCACCACGCGTTCTGAAACAGAAAAACCTGCTGCCATCTTCCAAACTCAACCAAAAAGCGATGGGGAATAGGATACGTATATGAAAAGTCTACAGTTAAACACTAAGCGCACCCAGATCGACAAGTCCCAGGTAACAGTAGTAGCTGCCGTATCAATAGCAGTATTTTTGGTGATATTTTCTGTGATATCAATCCACGCTCTGTATCAGAAACAATCATATCAGAGCAGGGTAATTGCAGCGCGTGAAAAGGCTCGCGACCAGCTGAACGAAAATATTACTACTTCAACTGAGCTAACAGAAGCCTATAAACGTTTTGTTTCTGAACAAGAAAATATCATTGGCGGCAGCGCTGCGGGCACAGGCAGTAGGGACGGTGACAACGCACGAATTGTGCTTGATGCACTTCCTAGTAAATATGATTACCCAGCACTTGTTACAAGTCTTGAAAAGATCATCAAACAACAAGGTCTGGCTATAGAGTCAATTTCTGGCACTGATGATGAGGTTACCCAATCGCAAGCAAATGATTCGTCTCAGACAGTTGACGTACCATTTGAAACGACAGTCCGTGGCGACTACACGCAGACTCAGGATATTATCAAGTTGTTTGAGCGCTCAATCCGTCCGTTTAGCATCAAGGAGCTCACCTTCACGGCATCTGGTCCTAATGAGATCTCAACAAGCGTCAAGGCTACATCCTATTTCCAGCCAGAGAAGAAGCTTGAGTTCAAAAGCGAGGTAGTGAAGTGAAACAAAAAGACATAGCCCTGATCGTAGTCATTGCCTTCATTGGGGCGATATTCGCGGTGGTGTTATCCAAAGCGGTATTTAATAGTTCAGACAGCAGGAAATTAACTGCCGAAGTCGTAACTCCTATCACGCCTGAATTTAACAGCGACCCGGGCAAGAGATATTTTAACCAAGAATCAATCGACCCAACGCAAATCATTCGTATTGGTGGTAACGAGAATAACGATCCGTTTAAAGGACAATAGACAGAGAGGACTTTTCTATGAGTGTCCTTTCAGCAACCACCCAAAAACAGGTTGAAGAAAAACTAGTCAAAGACGGTGCTGTTACAACTGACCAGCTCGCCGAGGCTCGGCAAAAGGCTGAGGCTTCTAATACGCCACTATTTGTTGAGCTTGTCAGAAGTGAATATATCAATAATGAGGCATTAACAAAAGCAATTGCTACGGTTGCACAGCTGCCATACGTTAACTTACAAGAAGTTACCATCAATGCTGATACCTTGAATCTATTGTCCAAGGACATCGCAGAGCAGTATATGGCTGTACCTTTAGGCGAGATGCAAAATCGTCTGGTGGTGGCTATGCTTGATGCAGAAAACGTTCAAGCAGTCGACTTTTTGGCAAATAAAATTGGTCGTCCATTAAAGGTCTATGCTGCCAGCGAAGAGGGGATCCGTTCAGTATTGGCTCAATATGGTGCCCAGTTCAATAATGAGCTTACAGATGCCTTCTCTGACCAAGAAGATGTAGAAAACCTTGTTGTCGACAAAAATCAGAAATCGGACGATACAGTTGTCTCTCAGGATTCACCCATTAGTAAGATACTGACGTCGATATTAGAGTATGCAGTTAAAAATAATGCGAGTGATATCCACATTGAGCCTTCACAGAAACAACTAAGAGTTCGATGCCGTATTGACGGGGTTATGCGCGAAATTATGGTTCTGCCAAAAGCAACTGAGCCACCGATGATCTCACGTATAAAAATTCTATCGAATCTTAAAATCGATGAGCATCGTATACCTCAAGATGGTCAGTTTACGGTAAATATTGCAAAAAAGTCAGTGGACCTTCGCATCGCAATATCTCCAGTTGTGTGGGGCGAGCAAGTTGTGGTTCGTTTGCTCGACAAGACAGGCACTAACTTGTTACTTGAAGATATGGGTTACACAGGGCGCGGGCTTAAGACCATCAGAAATGGTCTATCAAAGCCCAATGGTATGATCTTGACCTCTGGGCCAACTGGATCTGGTAAATCCACTACTCTGTATGCGCTGCTGAATGAGATCAAGAATGACACCATTAATATTGTTACACTCGAGGATCCAGTCGAGTACAAGATGGAGGGTGTGAACCAAATCCAGGTAAACCCTGATGTTGGCTTAACATTCTCTGCTGGACTTCGCTCAATCCTCCGTCAGGATCCAGACGTTGTGATGGTGGGTGAGATTCGTGACAAGGAAACCGCTACATTGGCGGTACAAGCAGCGCTAACGGGTCACCTAGTCTTTAGTACGCTTCACACCAACTCGGCGTCGGGTATCCTGCCACGTTTACTGGATATGGGTATTGAGCCATTTCTAATTGCAAGTACTGTGCGAACGGTGATTGGGCAGCGACTTGTTAGGCGTAACAATAAAGACCACGAAAAATACACGTCTGATGCCGCAGAAACAGCTGCTATCAAAGCTACAATCGGTAGCCTGCTCCCTAATTCGAAAGAGGATGTTGCCCGCGTAAGTGAAGATCTGGGCTTTGAGGACTTGCCACTCAGCGGGCAAGATAGCTACTCACTCACCAGGGGCAAGGACGTGCCGAGCAATCCTGGAGGTTACAGTGGTAGGTTGGGCTTATACGAGGTGTTTGATGTCGATGAGCAGATTCAGAAGTTGATCTTAAACAGTGCAAGTAGCGCAGATATTCAAAAGGCGGCCCAGGAACAAGGGATGATTACCATGCGCCAGGACGGCTACCTCAAGGCTTTAGCCGGGCACACTACCATTGCAGAAGTTGACCGTGTAGCCGCCACAGATAGCGCTTAAGTTTATTGCGTTGAAATGATATAGTGTAGTCAAGGAAAAATAATGGTGGGAATAACACACACAATGACAGCGAACACACAGGGAGGGGTACAGTAATGGCACAGCCTCGAATTGAGATATTACTTGAGGAAGTTATCAAAAGGAAGGCTTCTGACCTTCACTTGCAGGTTGGTCTGCCGCCAATGCTACGCGTAGATGGTGCTTTAACACCGGTAAGCGGCGGGGAAGTCTTAAACGAAGAATCTGTTGAGACTCTAATATTTGCGATTTTGGACGAAGACCAAAAGCAGATACTACTCAAGGATAAGGAGTTCGACTTTAGTTTTGCCTTTGGCGACTTAGGTCGTTTCCGTGTAAACGCTTTTCACGAACGCGGTAACCTAGCTGCAGCACTCCGTCTCATCCCTAATGAGATTTTAACCATTGAACAATTGCAATTACCAGAAATTGTTAATAAATTTGCTGAATATCCTCGGGGTCTCGTGCTTGTAACTGGGCCGACTGGTTCCGGTAAATCAACCACTTTAAGCGCCTTGGTGGATAAAATAAATTCAGAGCGTTCAGCACACATTATTACTATTGAAGACCCTATCGAATTTATGCACAAATCAAAGAAATCAGTGATTGTGCAGCGTGAAGTGCACTATGATACGTACTCGTTCTCTGCGGCGCTTCGCTCATCACTTCGTCAGGATCCTGATGTAGTGCTACTGGGTGAGATGCGTGACCTTGAAACCATTGCAGCCGCAATAACTATCGCCGAAACAGGTCACCTTGTATTTGCCACGTTACACACTAACTCTGCTTCACAATCGATCGATCGTATGATTGACGTATTCCCACCACATCAGCAGCCACAAATTCGTTCACAGCTGGCCAACATACTCATGGCTATCTGTTCACAGCGGCTTATCCCGGCAATTGCCGGTGGTCGTGTTGCAGCAGCTGAGCTTTTGATCGCGACCCCTGCGGTGCGAAACATCATCCGTGAAGGCAAGAGCCATCAGTTAGAAGCGGTGATTCAGACAGGTGCTGAATTTGGTATGCAGTCTATGGACAAGACACTTGTTAACCTCATCCATAGCGGCATAATTAGTTACGACGAAGCAAGGAATTATGCTGTCGACATAGAGGAACTAGACAGGTTGATGAGAGGTTAACATGCTGACGTATAAATATACAGCTCGGGACCCTGCTACAGGGGGTAAGGTATCCGCTCTGATACAGGCAGATAGTGAAGCTGCTGCGGCAAAACTGCTCGTTAAAGATGGCTTATCCCCCTTGGAAATTAAACTAGCTAGTGATTCTAGAGGCCCCGGCAAGTACTTTAATAAAGTCCGTGCAAAAGACCGCATCCTGTTTGCTAGGCAACTATCCACACTGATCAATGCTGGGCTGCCACTGCTCCAGAGTCTTAGGACCGTAAATCATCAGACCCAGAGCAAGCCGCTAAAAGTAATCATTACGCAAGTCATTGCTGATATTGAGGCAGGTTCTTCCTTTAGCGCCGCTGTCCAGAAACACCCGACCACCTTTAACCAGATATTCATTAGCCTGATCGCCGCTGGTGAGACATCTGGTACGCTTGATGCCGCGTTAGAGCGAATAGCTTCACAGCAAGAAAAAGACGCAGAGATCCTCAGTAAAGTTCGAGGTGCAATGGTCTATCCAGCTATTGTTATTGTTGTGATGGTGGCAGTCCTAGGCTTTATGATAGTTAAGGTGCTGCCACAGGTTCAGGTTCTATACGATGGGCTTGGTGGCAACAATGAACTGCCAGTATTAACGCGCGTCTTACTGGCTATATCTACCTTTACTATAAAGTTTTGGTGGGTTGTACTGATTTTAATTGCATTGGGAGCCTTCTTTACATCCCGATGGGCACGTACCTTTGGTGGGAAGCGTGCTATTGATAAATTCAAGATGAAGGCTTGGCCAGTTGGTCCTTTATTCATGAAACTGTACATGGCCCGATTTGCACGTATGGCACAAACTTTGATCGCGAGTGGTGTGCCCTTACTGCAAGTGATGGAGATCACCGCAAGGTCAATCAATAATGTTCACATCGAAGACTCAATCAACAGGGCTGCGGTAAAAGTGAAGGGTGGTAAGGCACTTTCAGAGGCAATCACAGGTGATCCAAGCTTCCTTCAGTTAGTACCAGACATGCTCAAAATTGGTGAAGATTCAGGATCTATGGAACAAATGACAGCCAAAGTTGCTGATTACTACGAAAAAGAGGTAGACCAGCAGATCAAGACGATCTCAACAATTATCGAGCCCGTTCTTATGGTGGTACTTGGTATTGTAGCCTTCATTATTGTGGCTGCTGTGCTGCTCCCAATCTATGGTTTAGCAGGCAAGAGCATCATAAGGTAAGGGGGCATCTACCGTATGTCGTATCAACAACTAAGAAACAAAA
>CAZXBL010000025.1:0-14823 GCA_964638875.1 uncultured Candidatus Saccharibacteria bacterium
CCAGTCTAGGGGACTCACGTTCTTTAGTTGTTCATACATAGTTTTCGCAGTACTGGTGTACAACTTTGTATCTGCAACTTTTTGACGATCCTGCTTCCAGCGCTGACCTATCGCGTTTCCTCTTGATACTTGTTCGGCGAGCTCAAAATCCACATCTAATGTATCAGCGTCCTTAACGATTCTTGATTCTAATGATTCACGAGCTTCATATTCATGAAAGAGCTTAAGGTACTCATCCTTGATTGCCGTATCCGCCAGCATATCATTTATGGCTTCTTCTTCCTTGCGGACAACATATTGCCTTGAGATGTAATCAACTTCGCCCACACGACTTTCAGTTATGTCATGGAGTAGACAAAGTTTGGCAATCTTGCCAGTATCAATATCCCCGCTTTCGTGGGAGGCGATAACCATTGCTATCCAGAATACTCTAAAATGGTGTTCTGCAACATTTGCGCTGTCCTGAAAGTGGAATCGGCGCCACATGCGATCGATCAGCCGAATGTTGCCCATTTCGTACAGAAAGTTAATATCCCCGGTAAAGTCCTTTTTCGTCATTACTAAACTCTAACAGATAACAAACCTTGCCGCAAAAACCTGTTTGTTTTAAGATAGTGAGGATAACTTAAAAGGGTATTTATGGCAGACGACAAATCAGTTGATGGTTACTACGACGAAGACGACATGGGCAAAGACGAGCTCGATCTGAGCTTCCTGGATGAAAAAACAGACGAATAAGCCACTCCGTATTGGGTTGGTGGTACCCCATATCTTCATGCAGCGTGCGGTTTTGCCGCACGTTATATTTTCGCCTGGTGAATTAGCACTAAGTTTAGTTAAAGAACTTGGCAAACAAGGCGCGGAAGTCACTCTATTAACACCAGGAGCAGTAAATACTACTGCTTCAAATGTCACTGCAGACTTATCGCTATTCGAACAGGAGCTAGCAGGGCGTGGTGATACATATATGGGTTTATTAAAGAAGCATCCGGCCACATTTATCGCATTAGCACGTCAGGTGCAGGCAGAGCTGGTTGCCAGAGCCTTTGCAATGGCAAACAATAATGAGCTGGATATAGTCCACATTTACACAAATGAAGAAGACGTGGCTCTGCCATTTGTCCAGTTTTGCAAGAAACCGGTTGTATTAACTCACCACGACCCATTCAATTTCCTAGTCCGTTACAAGAATGTTTTTCCAAAGTATAAACACTTGAACTGGATAGCTCTTTCTGAATCGCAAAAGAAGGGCATGCCGCCGGGCACTAACTGGGTCGGCACGATTCATCATGGTTTAGAAGGTGAACGTTTTAGGCCAGTCAAGAACCCAGAAAACGATTATTTGTTGTACCTTGGCAGAATTGTGCAACCAAAGGGCCTTCACCTGGCGATAGCCGCAGTAAATCAATACAACCAAGATAACCAAACAAATCTAAAGCTTAAAATCGCAGGCAAACATTATAGCGGGCACGCCAAAGACACTTATTGGCGCGAACAAATAGAACCACAACTAGACAATAATATTGAGTACCTTGGTCACATTAACAGCGATGAAGCCAAACAAGAACTTCTAGGCAACGCGAAAGCACTAATTGTACCCTCCACGTTTGAAGAACCATTTGGCATGGTTATGATAGAATCACTGGCTTGCGGTACGCCTGTTATTGGATTAAAGAGCGGCGCGATACCAGAAGTTATTGCTCATAAAGAAACTGGGCTACTGGTTGATAAAGCCGATGATGAAACCACCATTCACAATCTCGCAGAAGCAATTGTCTGGATTGATACTATTGATCGCAAAGTTTGCAGAACTTCTTTTGAAGCGCGTTTTGCGGCCAAAAAAATGGCTGCAGACCATTTATGTCTGTACGAAAAACTAGTTAAAGGATAACGAGGTCAGTTTTGATATGTGGGTGTGACTCGTAGCCCTCTAGGACGAAGTTTTCTTCAGTGAAGTCAGCGATGTTTTTTACGTCACCGACAATCTTCAGTTTCGGGAAAGGGTATGGCTTTCGCTTGAGCTGCTCTTTGGCACCTTCAATGTGGTTCTTATACAAGTGAGCATTACCTGCAGAAATAATAAGTTCGCGCGGTTCAGCGCCGATTACGTGTGCAACCATGTGGAGCAATAGAGCGTACTGTGCGATATTGAACGGTGCACCAAGGAAAACATCCCAGCTACGTTGATAAAGATGTAGTCGAAGCTTACCTTTAGTCAAATCAAACTGGAACATTGTGTGGCAAGGGGGAAGGCGCATTTCCTTCAGCTCACCAGCGTTCCAAGCGTTTACAATGATCCCCTTAGAGTCAGGATTGTTTTTTAGCTCGTCGATTGCCCACTGTAGCTGGTCAAACTCAGTGCCGTCAGGTCGCTGCCAGTGGCGCCACTGCACACCGTAGACTCGCCCCAGTTCACTTGAACCTTCGTGCAAAAAACCGTCCCAATAGTGAATTTTGTGATCATGAAGATACTTGACCTCGCTACTACCAGAAATAAACCAAAACAATTCGTGAAGCAGAATTTTGAAAGGCATTTTCTTGGTTGTTAATAGTGGAAAGCCTGCGCGCATGTCAAAACGTACCTGGGCACCAAAAATAGATTTGAGATCATGGATGCCACGGCTCGGCTTGCTTTTGCCGTCCTTCAGGATGTCCACCATCAACTTGAGATACTCATACTCCGGATGCTTCATATATGTCATAGTATACCCGCTTTAGCTTTCAAAGTGCGTCGTAGTTTATACTGCATTTTATGAATGACGACGTCGTTAAGAAAGTTGCGGGGGCATTTGGTATTGATGTTGCGGCTGTGCATAAGCCACAAAAGGGGTATCGCAATACCTCTTGGCACTTGACGCTTCAGGATGGTATGGAGTGTAATCTTATTTTTCACAAACGTGAACCTGGAATGGAGCAGTTGATTCGCCGAGCCAATAATGCAGGAATTCAGCTAGGCAAAGCTGGGCTACCTGCACGCCGACTGTTAGACAGTCGCATCCTGCTGGCAAAAGCCGGTGATTTAAAACAGCTAGTTGCGCTTTACAACTACTTGCCAGGAAAGACCATCCCATGGGAAGCCTATACCATGGAATATCTCAAAGAGCTCGGTAAAACCATGAGCGATATGCATGCCGCCTGGTCAGATAGTGGTCAAAGTTACCCGGCGGTGAGCGAACATTTGGATCAGTTGGTATACCGGATGGAAGAATACTTTTCACGCGATGGGGTCAAAAGGGCTGTGAAAAGTAAACTTAGCGTCGGTGTGAAAAGTGAAGTTTTCACGAGTTTTCACGAAATACTGCACTTGTCGCAGAGGTTACCGAGGCAGCAGTTATTACATATGGACTTTGTTCGAGGCAACATCCTTTTTAAAGAGACTACAATCACTGGAATCATTGACTTGGAAAAAGTAGGCTACGGACACCCGCTTCTTGATGTAGCACGAACCCTAGCTTTCCTGCTGGTTGATTGCAAGTACAAGGACGAAATAAAAGTACGCAAATACTTTTTGAGCTCGGGTTATAACAAGCGTGGTGGCCAAAAACTACAATTGCTGACTCTAAAGTACCAGGGCAAACAAATTGACCTATTAGAAAGTCTTATCGACTTATTCCTTATACATGACTTGTACAAGTTCATGCTACATAACCCTTACGAATTTTTGGAACAAAACGAGCACTACGTAAGAACACGTGATTTGTTGCTAAAAAGAGAGCTGATCACTCGTGTGGTGTAAAATACTTCGCTGTATCTATAACTAAAGTGTTAAAATAACACGAAACGGAGGGTAATAATGACGAACTGGAAAAAACGTCTTGTCGATCAGAGTGATCTCATCACACTACACGAAGGCTTAAAAGAGCGTGGCAAGAAAATTGTATTTACCGCAGGGTCATGGGATCTCTTGCATGTGGGACAATGCCGTTATCTAGCCAAGGCGAAGGACGAAGGTGATATTTTGGTCGTTGGTGTTAGTAGTGATGATGCTATTCGGAAAGTAAAGGGTCCTAACAAGCCTATTCTGGGCGATAAGATTCGTGCTGAAATGCTAACACATATCCGCGAAGTAGACTTTGTAACTATCCTTCCTGAACCGAGCTGTACACCAACTTTAGGGCTATTAAAGCCTGACGTCTATATTACAGTCAAAGAAGACTGGACCGAAAATTACAAAGAGTCAAAAGAGTACAAAACAGTTACCAAATATGGTGGTGAAGTCCAAGTAGTAGACCGGCAGTCAACTACACTCAGCACAACTAAGATCGTTCAGCGTGCCATTGGTGGGCACTTAGGTGAAGTCTTTAAAGACTTTGTGGAGCTACGCAAAGAACCACTAAAGGAAAAGTAATGCCTCTGAGCCCTGAGGATCAAAAAAAGCAAGAGCTCTACCGAGACGCTCGTTACACGGACAAATACGATGGTATTTGGCAGAGTACCGGCAAATGTGTTTTTTGTGACTTGAAGGAAAAATATATAATTCACGAGGAAAACGGCATGGCACTGACTATCACGGTGTTCGCATACATTGATGGGCACATGATGATTGTGCCACGCCGACACATCCGTAGTATCAAAGAGCTGACTTCAAAAGAGTGGGAAACTGTGCGTAAGCTAACCTACCTGGCCAAGAAGATGATCAGGAAAGCCCACGGTATCAAAGGCATGCAGTTTATACAAAAAGACGGTGCTGATGCCCAAAGCACCGTGGAGCACATACATTTTCACTGTATCCCATTTGACGGGCCAGACCTTAGCACATGGCACTATCGCAAGCTAAAGAACACCCCACTCGAGAACGCAGGGATGTATCAGGAGCAAGCAAGGACTATTGAAAAGCTGAGTAAGAAGTTTGATGAGAAGTATGGGGTGGATGATGCTCTTTAAATGGTCTGACTTGGCTTTCGGAAGTAAAAAACCGCTCAGAGAACTTAATGCAACTTTTATAGTTGCTCCGCGTGAAATTTCCCCAAAGAGATTTACTGAAATAGTCAAAGAATACTTGCCTAAGGGAAACATTGTGCTGGGGGTTAGTATTGAAGATCACGTGTTGGGTTTCGACAATCAACCCCAGTTTGAAATGCTACGCCTAAAAAACGTGCAAGCCGTTATTGACAAAGTTAATGGCGCTGGCATGAGCAATCAAATATACGTGCTTGAATATTCGCAGCGAGATCTCCAGTACATATTTGAGAAGATTACATTTAGAAAAGTGCTGTTGGTAAATGGCTCATGGAAATATTCATTTCATACCCAAGCGCCGTTTTATGCACTCATACAAAGTAGTGCTCCGTATGAATATATTTCTGCATTCTGTGACGAGAAAGAAGCCTTGGCGTATGAAAAGTCTAAGAATGATTCCTTGTTGAGACCAACTGCAACCATAGGTCAAAAGTACCGAGAATCAGAGTTGCTACAGATCGCACGTGATGCTGCAAAGTCATCATATGACTACAGTTTCCAGACTGGTGCTGTTCTGGCAAAAAAGAAATTAGGCATGTACCGGCTTATTGCCTGGCAGTACAACAAGGTTGTACCGTATCAAACCTACGCCCTCTTCAATGGCTCTTCTCGTGAGCGGCACTTTTCCCCTGCAGGTGACCTGAATCACTACGACACGGTACATGCTGAGACAATGTTAGCCGTCGGGGCGAACCAACTAAATGTGGGCATGAAAGGTGCCAGTTTGTTTATAAATCTACTGCCATGCCCAACCTGTGCGCGTCTGCTTTCACAACTTCCTCTTGAAGAAATTGTATACATAGAAGATCATTCTGATGGTTATGCTGTAAAGATTCTTGAAGCCAGTGGCAAGAAAGTCCGAAGGGTAGTTTCATGAATGTAATTCTAATTGCTGCGATTACCGCTGATGGCTTTATTGGTCGCACCAGTGGTCACGCAGCTGACTGGACTAGCAATGAAGACAAAAAGCTGTTTGTGAAAGTGACTAAAGACGCAGGGTGTATGGTAATGGGTTCCAGGACATTTGAAACAATTGGCCGCGCATTGCCAGGAAGGCGCAATATTGTTCTTACTTCTCGCCCGCAAGATTACGATACAGCAGGAGTTGAATTTACCCCTGAATCCCCCCATGCACTCGTGGAGCGGCTTGAAGGTGAAGGTCAAAAGTCTTTGGCGGTTTGCGGGGGTGCACATGTGTATCACCAATTTATGCAGTCAGGCTTGGTTACTGAACTATACCTTACTGTGGAACCAGTCTTATTTGGGTCAGGTGTGAAATTGTTTGCTGATGAACTAGACGTGTCTTTAGAGCTTATTTCATCAGAGAAGCTAAACGATGACGTTATACTGTTGCGCTACAAGGTAATCTAAGGCTACAATAAAATAAACAAGCGTAGAGGTGCGGTCTACTACAGGGGAATGGATGACTGACGGGAAAGGCGCATTAATCGTAATCGAGGGGACACCTGATACTGGTGTATCTGAACAACATGACCTGCTAAGCTCACGGTTACAGCGTGAAGGGTATGATGTGGTAACCATGAATTTTCCACGATTAGATGCAGAATCTAGCTTTTACGTCAGGCAGTATGAAAATGAAGTATTCGGGTCAAAAGATACAGTAAGTGCCTACACTGCATCGTTATTCTACGCACTTGATCGGTACAGCGTTGTTAAGGCGATTGATGCGGCATTAAAAGCCGGCAAAATTGTCCTATGCAGTGGTTATACTGGCACAAATATGGCCCAGCAAGGCATGAAATTTGCCCACCCAGAGCAGCGAAGGGGCTTCTTTATCTGGTTGGATAACCTGGAGTTTCAAATGCTGGGTCTGCCGAGGCCTAACCATACCTTTGTACTGGCAAAGCCACAGGATACAACAGCTACTGTACCAACTGAAACAAACGTATACCTAGATCTGTGTACTCTGTTCCCGAAGGACTTCCAGCGGGTCGATGTTTACCGCGGCACTAAGTTGCTGGAAGCCAGTATTATTCATGACCAATTATGGAAGACCATAGAACTATTACTCCCCCAGGAAGAAGTCCCAGTCGGCCAGTCAAGCGAGGAACTATCTGTAGATAAGGACTACATAATTCCCGAAAGCTTGGAGGGCGATGTTCGTGCGTCCTACACTGACACCCTAGACGCAATTATGACCACTCATCACCAACTTAAATCACAGTTACAGAAGTATATTGCAAGTGTAGGGTCGTCAGAACATGAGGCCCTGGCTGAGCACGTGGCTCGTTTGGTCTTACCTGCTTCTAACAAAACGGCATTTTCTTATGTGCCCGTTAAAACCGTGCCAAATGGTGCACATACAGTTAATAGCATAACCTCAACTTCACTGCAGTTAGTAAATTACTACCCGAGGAACGAAATGGACACAGCCAAGGATATCTTGCTCGAGACAAGTGATAAAGCACCCGCACAAGTCACAAGACAATACAATAAAATGGCTTACGAGGATAAAGCACGGTTAATCGAGGATTACCTGAAGAAAAATCATAAGGAAGAATCTCTGCTGGACAGTGTAGCCTATACATTCAACGTGCAGAGTAGTTTTGCAGATTATGTAGAACTGGCATCCAAAGCTGTCAAAAATGAGGTAGAAAGCCTGTCTCCACGCCACGGCTTTGATGTACCGGAAATATTAGAAGAAGCCGGTCTTGTTGATCAATACGAGGCATGTTTTGACGCGAGCTTTGCATTATATAGCTTGCTACAAAAACATGGGCTTTATGAAGAGGCGCAATACGCGACACTTCTGGGCCACAAACTAGAAGCTTCTATCACGTACCGACTACGAGACTTGATTGCAGCCAAACAAAAAGAGCACAGCGTGCTCCTTAGGCAAATTCTCTCTCAAGTTGAAGCAGCTCACCCCTACATTTTCTCACTAATATAGAACTTCTGGACGGAGAACTAACTCGTTCAGCAACAGAACCTACAATAGTTAAGTGAGTGTTAGTCTACCTATGCTTAGTGCTGTAAGTTCAGTAACAGGGGAGCTTTCAGGCAGAACTTGCTCAGGAATAATCACTGGAAGCTTTCCGCCAATCTGGTCACCGGGTTTATATGCAACATAGGAAACACCGTGAACTACACCGTTAGGAAACGTATTAGCTGTGCGATGTAGAAGCAGACCGAATTCAGCAAGTTCAAGAACAGCAGATTGTCTAGAATGATCTTCGTTAAGTCCAGTCATATGCTTCAAAACTGTGTATTCAAAATGAATTAGTTGAGAAGCCTGAGATATGTCAGGTACATGGAAGTATGCTCGGTAACTGTCTCTTTCACCTCTAGCAAACTCGAGCATATGGTCGAGCATATGGTCAACCTTCTCTTGCATCGTATGATCAAATTCAAGCTCCCTGATATCCTCACCAGGGATATACTCAGAAAGAACACTCTCATACTTGGGGTTATCCCTTAAGAATGCAGTAAAGTCATCTAATAAAACTTCTTCATTTTCTGTCATAAAGTTCATACTTTTCTGCGTAGCCTAGGGTTAGCAGAGTTTATAAGTCTTTCATGAAAAACGAACTCAATTTGTTGGAGTTCGTTTTTGTTTATCTGTCGTTGTTTGGAACACGAACACCACCCAATTTATTGTATGTTGTATTACCGAGAGTATATTATACTCCTTATGTCAAGAATGTCAATATGTTGACAGCTGGGCAGTGCAGGCGTATAACAGTGGTATGGTCTCAACAATACAGAAGCAATTCGAAATTATTATTCTCAGCCTACAGGGGCTGTGCTTCAGTACGATTGAAGCCAACCGCAAATAGCGGTCCAGCACAGCCCAAGAACAATAGGCTTCAACCAAGAAGCCTATTTTTAATTTCAAGGAGAAAAAGAAATGTATGATTTTTACCCCCACCCAGATGCAATAAGTGAAAGGGGAAGCATGGAAGAGATGGCAAGACTTGCGCGCGGAGTAAATAGCACAGCTGATGCGCCTAAAGATACGACAGCAAGTGTAATGGCCGAAGCTGAGACAAGAGTCTTTGGGCCAAGTTGGGAAGAGGCACGGGGGCAAAGTTGGTCGCGTGAACAGGAAGTGCTTGAGCAAAGTGCACACCGGCCACTTTCAGGCGATGCAGCTAGGCTAGTAATGCAAACATCTCAGGCGGAAGTTACACCAACACGTAGACAGGTGCACAATCCAGCCACTAACGCGGTGCACCAAAGCTTTAACAAGTGAGTCTGATCTATATATCGCTGTGCTGAGTAGTTGCTATGAACTTCAAATATAGCGCCATTATGGTTATACAAATGAAAGCTAGAGGATAGAAACATGGGATATGGTCGACATAACAAAACATATGAATTTACGCCGAGATTCATGGATCTGGTCCCTTCTCCAGTCGTGGAGCTAGAGCCCGAAGCACATGATTACATAGAACGTGGAGAGCCTATGGACCCGCCAGGAGTACGTGAAAGCTGGGTCAAAGCTACAGAAGAAGCATGCCAAAAATACCCCCTACAGCATCCTGACTATAACCAGGAGGTGCAAGATAGGATTAAGCAAAAGGGGCTCAGAATCCCTTTTATACTGTTACGTGCGAATGTTGGCGATGGAAATCAAGCACTCGAAATCGCGAAAAGCTTGAACAATAATAACCCAGCACGCAGTATGATTTCTTTTCTGGGACACGGCGTTTTGTCGCCCTACGTGAAAGTTGAGGCAGTTGAGATTGCCGTAAATGCGGCAATGACCTTCAGTGATGCTGAGCATGCGAGCGAATTGGATATGGCTTACGCTACGTGGCAAGACGAAACTGGCCAAACAGAGGTTGCTATTTTAGCCAATATAAAGTAGAATAACAGATAAGTTGCCAAAGACAGCGACGGCCGCAAGGCTTGATAATGTCGCCTAGGTACAAACAATCTCTATATTAGAGCGTTTGAACGTCTTTGTCACAAGCAAGGGCGTTTTTGTTTGGCAACGTAATCAGAGATCCAGTTGGTCGATCGGACTCTACATCAAAGCTAAATCCATTTAAGGAAACTACATGGCTTTAACAAAAGATAAGAAAAACGAAGTTATTGCAGAAGTTTCAGAATTACTGAAGGCTTCTAAGATGACTGTCGTTGCAGCCTACCAGGGTACTCCTGTTAAGGCGATGCAACAGCTCCGCCGCGATGGTGCCGATTCTGGCACCAGGCTGAAAGTTGTCAAAAACCGATTGGTTATCCAGGCTATTAAGGCTCAGGACAACCTGAAGGATGTTGACACTTCAGCTTTAAGCGGAATGCTTTTGTACGCTTTTAACAGCGAGGACGAGGCAGCTCCTGCAAAAGTTTTGGCAGAGTTTGCAAAAACTCAACCAACGCTCGAGTTTGTTGGTGCAATTTCACCAGAAGGTATGTTTGTATCTGCTGAGGAAGTTAAGGCACTGGCATCTCTACCAAGCAAGAACGAGCTTATCGCTCAGGTTGTTGCAACCCTTCTATCACCAGTTCACGACGTCACCAACGCGCTTTCGGGCAACTTGCACGCGCTGCTTGACGGTGTAGAAGCTAAGGCTACGGCCTAACAAACTATCAATTTACCACTGTAAAGTAGGTTTTTTGGGCCGAGGGTAATCTGCGCTCAGGCGAGGCATCCATTTCGTAAGACGTATATAAATACGACTGGGAAATGTCCTCGATTGGGCGTAGATTACCACTCTCACAAAAATCTACGCACATTTAGGAGAAAACAATGGCTGATGTAAAGAAGCTTGCAAAGGACCTAACTGGTCTTACCGTACTAGAAGTAAACGAACTAAAAACAATCCTAAAGGATGAGTACAACATCGAACCAGCTGCTGCAGCTGTCGCTGTTGCTGGTCCTGCTGCTGCCGGTGCTGCACCTGCAGAAGAAGCAAAGTCTGAATACGATGTTGTCCTAAAGGACGCTGGTGCTCAGAAAGTTGCTGTTATCAAGGCTGTTAAGGACATCACAGGACTTGGTCTTGGCGAAGCTAAGGCTTTGGTTGATGGTGCTCCAAAGACTATCCTTGAAAAGGCTAAGACTGAAGACGCAGAAGCTGCCAAGAAAACTCTTGAAGAAGCTGGCGCAACCGCAGAACTTTCATAGTTCTACTGCAACACTAGTTGCAAACTAAAATACCGCCCTCATTGCAGGGCGGTATTTTTATGGTTTAATAAACCAATGGAGAGATCGCCTTTTTATAAACCCCCGGAACACATCACAGAACAGCAAGCTGAAATGTTTCTGACGACCGCACGTGCATTGATGCCAGCACGTGAACCATCCATCCTTTCCTTTGAAGACGTTGATTTACCCGAAGAGCTTGTGTTTTACTCCTTTTCAAAGTATGTCGTCAATGGAAGTATGGTGACAATTACCGAAACCGACATTGAATCAGAAGATGGTTGCTGTCTAGCAGTGAATGTTAGCACTCGGCTAGGGGTAGCAGGTATTGAAGAGAAGTACTATGAGTTTTACCCTGCAACCGGATTTTCAATGTATAGATTCAACTTTAAGCCAGCTAACCGCCATCTGCAGTATGAGGGACTGAGTGAGGAAGAATCTGAGGCAATATCTGAGAAGAATCTAAAGATTCGACAACGATTCCTATTACAAGAGGTGCTTTCAGGTATCCACGATTTTACGCCAGAAAGACTTGATGAAGTACTTGAGGTGCTGTCCAGGTGCTCCATATCGAACCGTATCCAGTAACCAATCTCTTACTCTATTAGATTATCCACAGGTTCATGGTATTTACTTTGACTTCTTACCGCCCACATGGTACGGTAAAGCCAGTATTGTGCCCTGAGAGCGGCTATACTGGAGTAAAACAAAGCGAGAAACCTCACTATGGCAGATGTACCAGAAAAACAAATCAAAAGACTTCGCAGCCTGATTCAGGAAGCTGAAACAAGCCTAGCAGCGGCTAAGGAATTACTCGTTAGCCTCGTAGGTGAAGATTCAGTGGTTACCGCGGCCATGCATGAAGATGCAAGTGGCAAGATTATCGAGGGTGTCTTCGATGGTCAAGCAATGGTGGGATCAGACGGCAAGAGTTATCCGGTACCTGCAAATTACGCCAGTAAATCAAAGCTCGTCCAGGGTGACATTCTTAAGCTAACTATCGCCGACGACGGCGCATTTATGTACAAGCAAATCGGTCCAATCCCACGTAAGCAAGTGGTGGGCGTGTTGATTCAAGAAAACGGTCATTATTATGTGGACGTTAATGGTCGTAAGCTACGCGTGCTACTTGCCAGTGTAACTTACTTTAAGGCAAAGCCTGGTGACCAGGTTAGCGTCAACATCCCCGAAGACGACGCGCACACCGAGTGGGCAGCACTCGAAGCAGCTCTATAGAAATCAAAGGCCCCAACAGGGGGCTTTTTCATTCATCTGATATACAATAGTTCGTATGAAGATAACAAAAAGTGATGTCTTTAGTCCTGCAAACGCTGTTAGTTTGATTGGCTTGTCTCTAACAATTTACGGCTCTTTCCATATTAAGACGCTTGCAGGCGTGCTAATACTAGGGCTTGGTCGATTTATCGACATATTTGACGGCAAAATCGCCCGCGCTACCCATGTCAGCCGTTTCGGTGCAGGTGTAGATGCTACTTGTGATAAGAGTGGCATCGCTTTTTTGGTACCAGCAATATGGATTGCCCAGATTGCACCGTACTGGTTATTGGTTTACATCTTGGTACAAAATCTTTTGAATGTATTTTTCAGTGTGTGGGCGTCAGCCCGCAAGGCAAAACCTACTTCATCCTCTTATGGAAAGCACGCTATGTTTATGCAGAACATCAGCCTTGGATTTTACGCGTTAGGTAACACATTAAATATTAGGGCATTTACAATACTGGGACTCATCATAGGACTAGCCAGCATTTGGTGGGCAGCCCAGGCAACTTATGGCTACTTCAAACTTGTCCCAGAGAAGCCCGAACGAGCAAACAAATCGTAGGACTTTATTACTACAGACTGCTGCAGTGTAAGGTCGTATAATAGTGTCAAATGGGGAAGGCTCTATACAGAAAGTACCGTTCAAAGTCTCTGGACGAGATTATTGGGCAAGAACACATAACCGATACACTTCGGAATGCCTTAAAAGCAGGTAATCTTAGCCACGCCTATCTGTTCACTGGCCCCCGTGGTACCGGAAAAACCAGCATCGCCCGTATTTTGGCGCATGAAATCAATCAGTTACCGTACGAAGAAGAGGCAAATCACCTCGATATTATTGAAATTGACGCTGCAAGTAACCGCCGCATTGATGAGATTCGTGAACTGCGTGAACGCGTCCACACCGCACCTACCAGCGCCAAATATAAGGTCTACATTATCGATGAGGTACACATGTTGACTAAAGAAGCTTTTAACGCGCTTCTAAAGACTCTGGAAGAGCCACCAGAACACGCTGTCTTCATCCTAGCCACGACAGAAGCGCACAAGCTACCGGAAACCATAGTCAGCCGTACTCAGCGCTTTACATTTAAGCCCGTTGAACACGATAAGGTAGTGGCACACCTCAAGCATATCGCTAAAAAAGAAGGTTTTTCCGTTGACGACAAAGGGCTGAATCTTCTGGCATCCCACGGTGGCGGTAGTTTCCGTGACAGTATCAGTATGCTGGACCAGGCACGTGGGCACGGTGATAAAGTAACTCTTAGCGACGTGCAGTCATTATTAGGCCTCGCGCCTGATGAACTTCTCACTTCATTGCTTGATACTCTGCAACGGGGAACGGCAGCAGATATTGTCGAACACCTGTCTGCGATCAAAAACCAAGGCTACCACGCTGGGCAAATTGCTAAGCAACTGTCAGCACGCATCAGACAAGGAATTCTATCGGGCGAAAGCATTTTGCCCCATCACCAAGCAGTTGCGTTACTTGAGAAGCTGTTGAATGTACCCGCTGCCCATGATCAGTTGGCAAGCCTGGAATTAGCGCTCATCGAAAATGTTTTAAGTAACACCCCTGAACAGCTCGCAACCGTTGAAAGTAGCTCTCCGGTGCCTAGTAAGAACATTGTGGAACCCCGTATCCAGGACGTAACTCCGCCCGAAGCAGCTCCTACACCCCTCGTGGAGGTCGAGGAAGAGGACCAGACACCAGAAATAGCGCAAGTAATCGAAGAGTCCACACAAGATGCGCCAGAACAGTTCGATGTAGAAACTTGGAACAAAGCACTAACAATCATTAAGCAAACCCACAACACCCTGTATAGCATGGCCAGAATGGCCAACCCAACTATAGATGGGGATGAATTGACGTTGACCTTTGGCTTTGCTTTTCATCAAAAACGATTAAACGAAACAAAAAATAAACAAGTCATTACTGACATTGTCCAGAAAGTATCCGGTAAACCAATCACGATTACGTGTGCGATCGGTAAAGTAACCAGCTCGCCTAAAGCACTCACCGTTGAACCACCCGTCGCAGCTACAACTAGCAGTAATGATACGGTTTCAACCATAAGCAATATCTTCGGTGGCGCCGAAGTGCTAGAATCTTAACTAATATGAACGGGGAATCAACCAAATTACCAGAGGGTGCAAGAATACCTCCTCAGAACAGGGATGCGGAAGCCAGTTTACTTGGCGCTATCCTAATTGACACTGACGCGATTGTTAAAATCGCAGATATGGTGCGGGCAGACGACTTTTACGAGGAAAAACACCAACGTATCTACGAAGCAATTATTCATTTATATGAGCGCCATAGCCCGATCGATGTTTTAACACTTTCCGACCAGCTAAAAGGGACTGGATTTCTCGATATGGTCGGCGGTGCCGCTTATTTGACGGAATTGACTAACTTTGTGCCGACCGCTACGCACGTGGAACAAAACGCAGAAAAAGTATCCCAAAAG
>CAZXBL010000026.1:0-14278 GCA_964638875.1 uncultured Candidatus Saccharibacteria bacterium
TAATTCCGTATGAAAATTCTTGTAAGCCAGAGATACCAAAATAATTAGTCATCACACCAAGCCCTAGGACGAGTGCTTCATAATTAAATATTTGTCCGTTTTCTGTTGATACTGACTTCTTGTCTCTATCGAGTTTAGTTACACGATCAACTACAACACTCACACGTTTTGCAGAAAATACCTCAGTAAGTGGAATCGATGCGACCCGGCGGGACCCCCCACTCGCAACGTGGTACAACGTTGGATAGATTCTGAAATCATCGTGGTCACTTATTAACGTAACGTCAAAGCGACGATCCTTGGCTAGCTCTAATGCAGCCTTGATACCTCCAAAGCCGCCCCCAACTATAACCACTCTATGTTTTGCCATATTTATATCTTTTGTTTACTTATTGCAATGGTAGCATATTGCTTATGGATATGCGATACTTGGGGCTATATGGCACACAATCCAAAAGCAAACATGGGCGCTTTTTTAGATGAGCTGAAAAGTAAGTTTAAAGGCGAGATTGAAACAGACATTGCAAAAAGGGAACTATACAGTCATGACGCGAGTATGTTTGAGATTGTTCCACAGGCTGTGGTTGCTCCAAAGGATGCATCTGATGTTGAATCACTTGTTAAATTTGTTGCTGAACAAAAGGAAAATATGGCTGACTTATCCCTTACTGCGCGCAGCGCAGGAACGGACATGAGTGGCGCAGCTATTAACGATTCGATCATTGTGGATTTCAAAAAGTACTTTACGAATATTGAACTAATTGATGAGCAGAGAAAGCTTACTCGTCTGCAGCCCGGCGTGATGTTTAAGGATCTGGACGAACAGGCGAAGCTAAAAAATGTTTTAATGCCCACCTATCCTGCCTCACGTGATCTATGTACCGTTGGAGGAATGGTAAATAACAACTCTGGCGGTGAAAAGTCGATTGAGTTTGGGAAGGCAGAAGATTTCGTTAATGAATTAGAATTTGTATTTGCGGATGGCATAAAACGAATCGTTAAGCCACTGAGCAAAGCAGAGCTCGATAAAAAAATGAAACAAAAAGATTTTGAAGGTAAGGTTTACCGTGAAATGTTTGAATTGCTGGACAAAAACTATGACCAGATAAAGGCAGCAAAGCCAAACGTCAGCAAAGATTCAACTGGGTATCACTTATGGCGCGCTTGGAACCGCGAAAAAGGTATCTTTGATCTAACACAAGTAATCGTCGGCGCACAGGGCACACTAGGATTCGTGACAAATATTGAATTTCGTATGACTGACGCCCGTTCGGAAGAAGGGCTCCTAGTTATATTCATGAAAGACATCCAGCCTCTTGGCGAACTCATTAAGAAAATAGTAGCTCACAAACCTTCACGTTTTGAGTCTTTTGACGACAACACCTTATTACTTTCTTTAAAATTCATGCCGAAGTTCTTAGGTTTTCTTGGCCCACGCAAATTTATCCGTTTGCTCATCAGTCTTATCCCAGAAGCTTTGCTTTTATTAAAGGGGGTGCCACGCCTTATACTCATGGTCTCCATCAAAGGCAATAGCCCTGAAGAAGTAGCTGCAAAAATACATGCTCTTCATAATGAACTAAATGCCAACAAGAAAGCCTACGGTATTAGTGGTTTCGAAGAGGCACCTACCGAAGCTAAAGGTGAAAAGTTCTGGATAATGCGCCGCTACAGCTTTCAGATATTACGAAGCAGCGTGAAGGACAAACACACTGCTCCCTTTATTGATGACTTAGTGGTTAATCCGGAATATTTACCTGACTTTTTGCCAAAAATTAGAGCAATTATCAAAAAGTACAAACTTTTTGCAACGATTGCGGGGCACATGGGCGATGGGAATTTTCATATTATTCCCCTCATGAATATTGAAGAACTTCACGAGCGCGAAAAAATATTACCAGCCATGAAGGAAGTAAATGAACTTGTATTGAGTTATCACGGAAGTCTTAGTGGTGAACATAATGATGGGCTTGTCCGCGGCCCATGGTTAGAGAGAATGTATGGAGAAGAAGTACTTGGTTTCTTCAAGCAGACGAAAAGGATATTTGATCCACAAAACATTTTTAACCCACACAAGAAAACTGATGCAAATTGGGAGTACTCAATGTCCCACTTGCGTGAACATTTTTAACGTAATTTGTTGTACTGGTCGACGGCGTAGTTGTATTGGTTACGGAGGCTTTCGCAGCGGGTTTTGGTATTGTCGATCTGCCTAGTCATAAATAGGTCGTTCGGGTCATAGGTGCTTTGCTGCCTGGATGCTTGGTCTTGGCAATCGGCGTAAGATTTCTTTAACTCAGCTGCAATTTTATGCTGTCGTGCTATTTCGGGGTTTACCGGTGTAGGCTCATTGTTTAGCGCATACACCCCAAATACTATTCCGCTAGTCATTATAAGCGCAACGAGGGTAACCTTTACCCAGAGTAAATTTGCTGAACGCTTGTGCTGAAGTGTGACGGCTGCTTCCGGTAGATACCGTGCAGAGTGGGACAGGACAAAGTCTGGGAATAGATAACGAACCCTGCTCAGGACGTGGGGAAGGTATGCGTCAATGGTAATATGATTGCCGTGCGTGAATGATACAAAACGTTCCACATATTGTTTGGGGCTGTAAGCTACCAACTGAATTCCTTCACTGTGGAACCAGCTCGTATCCAATAGATGGTATATTTTTTGTTTAAAAGTAAGCTGCGGGCGCAGTGCGTTCACTACCCATAGGCCCATGCCAGTTTCAATAGTCGCGTATTCAATAAACGCTCTATCGGGTGCTTCACGGCTAAAGTACTCGAGTACAAATGCAGTGACCGCAAGGACCAGTTCCGCGCCGCTGCTATATGGATGCTTCTTGAGCTGAGGGTCTATAAGTAGAGTTTTTGATGGATAATCAACCTGGTAGCCTGAGCCCAGGGGCTCATTGCCATAATGGATCTTGAGCCCATTTGGTTTGAACCCGAGTTGCCTGCACATCTCACGACCAACGGATTGTAATCCCTCGTCAGCTCCCAGGATATTGTAGTGTTCAAGACTTGGTAGTTGTATTTGCTCGTGCGCCTTAAAGCGATGCGCCAGCAATTTGTGCAAATGCGCATGGCGGTCTTCATCGGTCAGTAAATTTTGAAAGGATTCTCCACCCATAATGCTTATGGATAAGTATATATCAAGTTAGTTCTTGCGGCGCTTCTTTTTATGTTCGGCTATTGCATCTCTTAGACGTCGCTTGTCCCTCAGCCGCGTGAGTAATAGCCAGTCAAACCAATAATCAATGGCCCCGTGCTTCTTTACATAAATAGTAAACATACCCATACGGTTACCACCAAATACATCCGCATGCAACCTGTCGCCGATCATAACGGTTTCTGATGGCTTTGCGCCGAGTTCCCTCAGGACGTATTCAAAGAACAGCGGATTGGGCTTACGAATTAGCCTGAAGCCTTTTCTGAAAGGCTGGAACACCCGAGCATCAATAGGCTCGCTGTAGCGTCGCAGGTTTCGTTGATTATTACTGACAAGATTAAGTGACTTAAACTGGTTGGAAAGGTGCACTTTATTTAACAGTGTAATAACAGATTTTGGTAACTTACGGGAATAAGGGCGGCGAAGCGTTTGGTCTAAATCAAACATGAGGTGTTTTATGCCCAGCTGCTCTAATTTTTTAAAATCTATGTCGTCTACATTGGTCGCCGTAAAATCAGGCAGAGCAGTAGGCGACGCGATCTTCTTTACGGTTAGTTGATGTCCGAGGGTTCTCACAATTGCCTATCGATACTCAGGGTTTGCCTTAAAATCATCGGCTGCGCCGCTGGCAGCATTCTGATTTTCTTTAGTTAAGGAAAAATCAAACCTTTTACCTTTGTCCCACTCACTTCGCTGGTTGCCGTGTGCAGGAAAGCCGTCCTTAAGCATTCTGGCAAGATGCATAAGATTCCATGTCATGAAGGTCGTGTTGCGATTAGTAAAATCATTATCAACTCCAGCAATTGTGCCGTCATCAAGCTTATCGCCGTAGCTCGGGCCAGGCCCCGCCTCACCAATCCAGCCTGCATCCGCTTGCGGCGGTATGGCAAATCCAACATGTTGAAGGCTGTAAAGTATGTTCATAGCACAATGTTTGATTCCATCCTCGTTGCCAGTTATGAGGCAGCCACCCACTTTGCCGTAAGTTTCATACTGTCCCTTATCATTGAGCAAGCTAGAACAGGAGTAGAGCCGCTCAATAATCTGCTTCGTCACCGAACTATTGTCACCGAGCCAAATTGGTCCAGCAATGACGAGGATGTCGGCTGCCTGGACTTTTTTGTACAGTTCCGGCCATTCGTCAGTTTCCCAGCCATGTTCGCGCATGTCAGGATAGACGCCCGTCGCAACATCGCGGTCAATCACCCGAACCGCCTCTGTTTCTACGCCATGTTTTTCCATGATGCCTCGGGAGATTTCAATGAGTGCATCAGTATGGCTCTTTTCTGGCGATTTTTTGAGGGTTCCGTTAAGAAATAATGCTTTTAAGCCAGTAAAATTATGATCGGTCATGTCAGCCCCCTCGGAATTATTGCTACTTCTATGATATCACCGACAGGCTATTTATTGCTGTGCTTGTGTACGGTTGCCCAGAGCAGCCCAGCTACAACCAAAAAAAGACCAGAGTAAAAACCAAGCTCAGCATACATTTCCGACATATAACCTTCGTTAAAGTTTTTTACAAAGTACATGATCGTTGTCGTACTATAAACCGCAACACATAGTGCTGCAGTTGCAAATAATACCGATCGGTTCAACAGAACCACCGCGACCACAATCGGTATCAAGAACAAGAAGACGGACTTACTGGCGTAGCCGCGCTGCGTATAGACGTTAAATGCCGCAAAAGCGATATCTGCCGCGATGAGTAGTCCAACAGCAGCATGGTAGGCCGTGGTAGTAGCTGGGCGGGATCGTGCTAGCAGCCATACCAAGATGGCAACTATTACTAGCCCGCTGACAGCAACCCAACGTTTTAGCAATAACTCTGGAGTTATAACTTTACTAGCGTGAAAAACGATTGTTTGAGCCACAAAAAGCAAGACGTATACAAAATGAAACTTCGAAATGCGAAGAGTTGCAGTATGAAGATGGTCGAGTACATGACCATGCATCTTCACCATTTATGTATCGATTCTTTTGGCAGCTAAGCGGTATTTAGCAATAGAGGTTAGTACCAGTACTGCCGATAGGTACATAAGCCCCGATAAGCAACTTTTGAGTACATTGCCAGTCATGAATACAAGTATTGTGCCTGTAGCAATTGTCCCGCCGGTCAGCGCATATGACGAAGTAATCATTTTTTTTGAAAGGGTAAACAGTGATGCGGCCGCAATGGCGAGTCCGCCAAGAGCAATGATTACATGAGTAATAAGAAGTATAAGCATTATAGATATATTCTATGGAACCCAGGCGTTAAGGGCAAGTGTAATACATAGAGCAGGCAAGAGCATTAGTGATATAAAGAAGACTTTCTTAGCCCATGCAGTGCCCTCAACATCCTTCAAACCCCCGGTAATTATGAGTAGCCACCATAGGGCAAGTGGAGCCATGATAGCAAGATAGAACAGGCCCGCATAACCGAAGTACGCAAGCGAGAGGACAGAGAGTAAATAACCACACCCGAATAAAGTCATCAAAACTTTCGTAACGTAGGCTCCCTTGACCACACTAATAACGGGAACCTTGGCCGCTCTGTATTCTTTCATACGGAAAACGGAAATTGCATAGAAATGCGACATTTGCCAGAAGAACATAAGTGCAAACAGGACCCAAAAAGATACATCAATTTTATTGGTTGCCGCCACATACCCGGCAAGAATTGGTGTCGCGCCTGGGATTGTCCCCAGAACAGTTCCATGAACGGTGCGCGGTTTGGCGTAGGTATACACACCTGCATAAGAGATCAACCCAATGATACCTACTAACAGTGTCAACGTATTCGTGAAAATAGTAAGTATTGCTAGGCCAGATACACCGAGTGTTGCTGCATAAACCGCGGCTTGCTTGGGTGTAATTTCGCCAGTAACGAGTGCACGTTTTTTGGTGCGCTTCATGTGCTGGTCCATATCACGGTCCTGAATATTGTTCAGAACAGTGCCACATGCCATTACAAGTGCGCTACCGGCAACTACTCCGACGAGAGTAACAATGTCTGGATGCAGAATAGCCCCATACAAGTAACCGCCAATTACAGTGAGAATATTCCCATAAATAAGCCCAGGCTTTAC
Organism: uncultured Candidatus Saccharibacteria bacterium; assembly: GCA_964638875.1. GTDB lineage: Bacteria > Patescibacteriota > Saccharimonadia > Saccharimonadales > JALRHH01 > JALRHH01. The sequence goes on from CAZXBL010000026.1 coordinate 6,246, forward strand.
AAGGTTGTAGTATGCTTTTAGTTTTCCAGAAGACTCCATTATCCCCAGTATACTACGGAGCAAAGATACCTTCAGGAAGCGCACCTAAAAAATGCTCGAACAGCGGCCAGCCTGTGGTATAGTTATGATTAAGATTACGCTTATGTTCAGAGTGGAGCCAAGTTAAATGTCAGAAAAAAACAAAACGAAGCATGGGCAAGGGTGGCTAGTGTGGTTCATCCCCTTAATGTTGGTTGAGTTTGGTTTACTCATCGCCTATTTGTTGCAGGGTAAAAACATTGCGTTATTCAACCCCAAAGGCTTTATTGCTCACGAGCAGTTCAGCTTATTTATAATCACGATAGTGGTGCTGTTCGTGATTACCATACCAGTTTTGTTCCTCCTGTATTTCACAGCGTGGAAATACAGGGAATCAAACTTCAAGGCCGTGCACGATCCCAAAGCGCGCCAAGGCAAGTGGTTTGTATTTAGTATATGGGCAATCCCGACAGTCTTTATGATAATACTTACGGCAGTGATGGTACCGGCAACGCATAAGCTTGAGCCACGCGATGCAATTGCTTCCGACAAAAAACCTATCACGATCCAAGTAATTTCCCTACGTTGGAAATGGCTGTTCTTGTACCCTGAACAAAAGATCGCTACGGTTAACTTTGTGCAGATCCCTGAAGATACCCCAGTTGTTTTTGAACTAACTGCGGATGAAGCCCCAATGAGTTCATTTTGGATACCGAATCTTGGTGGTCAACTGTATTCGATGACAAGTCACAATAATCGACTGAATCTTATGGCCGATGAACAAGGGGACTATCCTGGTAGTTCAGCTGAAATAAACGGCCCTGGCTTTTCAGGGATGAAGTTTACGGCACGTGTTAGCTCTGCTGGAGAGTTCAATACATGGGCTCAGGAGGTAAGTCAGTCCAGTAATACGCTCGGCGCTGATGCGTATGAGAAGCTCGTAAAACCAAGCGAGAACAACCCTATCGCACTTTTCGCGACCTATGAGTCCGATCTATATGATAGAGTGCTTATGAAATATGCGGGTTCACATGATCATCAACCAGCAGAATATAAGGCGCACCACTGATGAAAGAATTATTACTCGGTAAGTTAGGCTGGCAGGCGCTGCCGCACGAATGGTTTACAATCGGCGGATCATTAGCATTCATCGCGTTGCTGATATTTGTTATTGTCTTCCTCACGCGTACAAAACGATGGACATGGCTTTGGAAAGAGTGGCTAACATCGGTTGACCCGAAGAAGATCGGAATCATGTACTTTATTGCCGGTGGCTTCATGCTCCTACGTGGAGGTTTAGATGCAATCATGATCTGGCTCCAGCAGGCGTTTTCATCTGGCGATTCCCATGGCTATCTCAGTGCTGACCATTTCCAACAAGTATTTACAGCCCACGGAAATATCATGGTGTTCTTTGTGGCGATGGCCTTTATTTTCGGGCTTATTAACTACATTGTACCCCTGCAAATTGGTGCTCGAGACCTCGCTTCGCCGTTTTTGAATACTTTAGGATTCTGGCTGTACATCGGTGGTGTAATTATGGTTAATATGTTCTTCCTCCTTGGGGGAGAGTATGCAGCAACTGGTTGGTTGGCGGTTGCACCACTATCAGGTCCCGAATTTAGCCCAGGTGTAGGGGTGGACTATTGGATATGGAGCCTACAGATTTCGGGTATTGGAACCACCTTGGGCGCAATTAACTTTATTATGACAATCTTAAAAATGCGCGCACCAGGCATGTCAATATGGAAGATGCCATTATTCACTTGGGGCTCACTGTTTAGCATGCTGATGGCAGTAACTGTCTTCCCGCTGCTTACCGCTACTTTGTTCCTCATGTTCTTTGACCGCTACCTAGGCACCCATTTCTTCACTACAACTGGTGGCGGTGACCCTATGATGTATACAAACCTTATTTGGATGTGGGGACACCCAGAGGTTTATATTCTGATGTTGCCAGCATTTGGTGTATTTTCTGAAGTTGTCTCGACATTTAGCCGTAAACCAATAGCCAGTTACATATCGAATGTGCTAGGTATGTTGGGTGTCTCGGCGCTGGCACTCTCGGTGTGGCTACATCACTTCTTTACAATGGGGGCGAGCGCCAATGTTAATGCGTTCTTTGGGCTAATGACGCTGATAATTGCGATACCCACAGCGGTACTATTCTTTACCTGGATCGCAACAATGCACAAGGGCCGAATAAAATTTGATACACCGATGTTATGGTTCTTGGGATTTGTGATTGTATTTACGATTGGTGGTCTGTCGGGCCTAGTCTTGGCTATCCCACCAGTTGATTTCCAGCTGCATAATAGTTTGTTCTTGGTGGCGCACTTCCATTCTAATGTTATTGGAGGTGTCTTATTCGGTATTTTCTGTGGCATTACCTACTGGTTTCCAAAAATTGCCGGTATCAAGCTGAATGAGCGGATTGGTCGCCAAGCTTTCTGGTGCTGGATTATTGGCTTCTGTCTATCGTTTATCCCTATGTATATTCTTGGGATGATGGGGGCAACCAGACGGCTCGATCACTACGATGCATCTACCGGTTGGCAGCCATTATTTATACTGATGCTGATCGGTGGCATTGTCATAATGATCGGTGTAGGCTTGCAACTAGCCCAGATTTTGGCAAGTTTCATTCAGAACAGGCGGCTACGTGATACCACTGGTGACCCATGGGATGGTCGGACCCTAGAGTGGGCTACAACCTCGCCACCGCAGTTCTATAACTTTACTACCATCCCGCACGTGACATCTCGTGATCAGTTCTGGAAAGACAAAGAGCGGGGCTTAGGCGAAACAAAATACGAGGATATTTATATTCCTAAAAATACCGCTACCGGCATATATATTTCAATTTTTGCTTTCCTAATTGGATTTGCTTTTGTTTGGGAGATTGTTTGGCTCGCCGTAGTGTCAATGATTGGTGTCATTGTTGTCTTCATTGCTCGTACTTTCAACGAAGAACCAGAATACATGATTTCTGCCCAGGAAGTGCAAAAGCTCGAGGAAGCTAGGAAAAAGAAGGACCATGCTCATCACGCTAAACATGTCTCTGGAAAAGAGGATGAGGATATGGGCACATGGGAGCTCATCAAAATTGTGACAGCTTTTGCTATCGGCTTAGTGAGGAAGAAGAAATGAGTTCTAGTCACCACGAAAAGCTCGAAGCAGAAACAACTGATCGGGTAATGTTTGGTTTCTGGGTCTATCTGATGACAGACCTTCTGATGTTCTCTGTCCTATTTGCTACCTACGCAGTGCTGCATGGTAATACGGTAGGCGGGGAAACAGGACGTGAGCTTTTTAGTTTGCCGCTGGCATTAAGCGAGACCCTGATTTTGCTCACCAGCAGCTTCACGTGTGGTATCGCTATGATTATGGCTCGCAGTGGTAAAAAAGCACAGACACTTGTCTGGCTTGGTGTTACCTTCGCACTCGGCCTAGCTTTCCTTTCCTTAGAGTTGTTTGAGTTCGCTGAGTTCATCCACGAAGGTCATACGATGCAAACAGATGCCTTCCTTTCCTCGTTCTTTGTGCTGGTCGGAACACACGGGCTGCACATTACGTCTGGACTTATTTGGATGGCGATCACCATGATCTTTACCGTCAAGCGCGGGCTTAACCCACAGATGTTGCGGAAACTATCTATGCTCAGCCTATTCTGGCACTTCCTCGATATTGTCTGGATATTTATCTTTACGATTGTTTACTTAGGGGCATTCGTATGAGCGAACACGGCACAATGAGGGCGTATGTTACGGGATTCATACTGTCTCTGATTTTCACATTTATCCCATACTACATGGTCGTAAATCACACCGTTAGTGGGACAGCACTGCTTGCTACTATCTTAGGCTTCGGGGTGTTACAGATGCTGGTCCAGTTACTCTTCTTCTTGCATTTGGGGCGTGGTCCCAAGCCCAGCTGGCAACAAATCTTCCTGGGGCTCACAGTTGCTGCAATTTTGGTCGTTGTAGGTGGATCAATCGTGATTACCAAGAACCTCCACTACAATATGACACCTACAGACCAGGCAAAGAAGCTAGTAAACGACGAGGCCATCTATCAGTTAGGTGGCGAGAAGACTGGCGCATGCTACGGGCAGCATAACAATCACCAGGTTGTAATCGAAGATGGTGTGGTGAGCCCAAGGCATACCGATGCCCAACAATGTGACACACTGACATTTATTAACAAAGACAACGATGAGCGAATTATTGGATTCGGCGCACACCCCAATCACGACGCATATGCTGGCGAGAGTGAGCTCATTGTGCTGAAAGGGCGAAACAAAACAATCACGCTTTCAGAGACTGGTGATTATAAATTCCACGATCATCTTAACCCTAGTACAGCCGGCGATTTTACCGTAAGCCAGTAATTCGATACAATACTAAGTAACTAAACAGGATACACCTATGCCGAAAACTGTCGAATCCGACGTGATTGTTGTTAAAAACCTACGCAAATCTTATAAAAAGCTCGAAGTACTTAAGGATGTTAGCTTTACCGTAAGGCGCGGTACGATGCTGGCGTTATTGGGTCCAAACGGGGCAGGTAAATCAACTACGGTTAAGATCCTCAGTACATTACTACCCTACAATGGCGGCACAGTGACGGTGGAAGGCTACGACGTGGCTACGGCAGCAAATGAAGTTCGTAAAGTAATTGGTCTAACGGGACAATCAGCAGCGGTAGACGAGTTGCTAACAGGCCGTGAAAACTTAATTATGATGGGGCGCCTATACCGTTTGACCAAACAAAGCGCAACGGCCCGCGCAGAGGAATTGCTTGAGGAATTTGATCTTGTCGATGCAGCTGACCGTACTGCCAAAACCTACTCTGGCGGTATGCGACGACGTTTGGACCTGGCAGTTAGTTTAATTGCGGCACCACCGATTATTTTCCTTGATGAGCCGACAACTGGCCTGGACCCCAGGTCAAGAATTGCCATGTGGGAAAGCATTCGCCGGTTAATGGAACGAGGAACAACAATCTTGCTTACTACTCAGTATTTGGAAGAAGCCGACCAGCTTGCCGATAGGATCATTGTGATTGATAATGGTGGCGTTATCGCAGAAGGTACTGCTAAGGAACTGAAGGCCAAAGTCGGTAAGGATCGCCTAGAACTAACGTTCAAGACTGACAAGACACTTGCTGCTGCTAAGACAGAGCTTGGCAAGGGTGCTACAGAGGTTGATGGTGGCGACCACACGCTATCACTTGAGATTAGTGATACCAACAAAGACGTCAAAGATATCCTAGAGAAACTATCCAGCAAGAAAATTGCTATTGAATCTCTAGCGGTACACAAACCAACACTTGATGACGTATTCCTGTCCTTGACGGGTAAAAAGAAACAAGCAGAGAAAGTAGAGGAGAAATAACATGGCTGTAGAACTAGAATTTGACAGAAAACCCCGACTTCTTCAATCGTTGACAGACTCTTTGCTAATGATTCAACGTAGTAGCCGGCATATTTTGCGTAATACTGACCAGCTACTGGGCACATTCTTTCAGCCAATCATGTTTTTGGTGCTGTTTTCAGCAGTATTTGGTGGTGCGATTTCCCTGGCGCTTCCAAAAGGCATTGGATACCTCGACTTCTTAATGGCGGGTATTATCGTGCAAACGCTGGCTTTTGGATCGACCACGACTGCGATTGCAGTCTCTAATGATTTACAGAAGGGGATTGTTGACCGGTTCCGTTCATTACCGATGAGCAATATTGCGGTATTAAACGGGCACGTTATCTCTGATATTTTCCGTAATGGTATCTCGACCATAGTCATGATCGTGACAGGTCTGATTATGGGATTCCGAAGCAATGCTAATGTTATAGAATGGATGACAATCATCGGTATTTTGCTGCTCTTTACTCTCATGTTCTCATGGCTCGCGGCTATTATGGGCGTGATTTCAAAGAGTGTTGAGGCCGTACAATGGTTGAGTTTTATCTTCGTCTTTCCGCTGACCTTCGCCAGCAGTGCCTTTGTACCAACAGAGGGTATGAACAAATTCTTGAAGGCTTTTGCAGAAAATCAGCCGATCACCCACATTATTGAAGCGGTCCGGGCTCTGATGCTTGGAACACCTGTTGGGAACCACGTGTGGTGGGCAATTGGTTGGTGTATCGGCATACTGCTATTTGCAGTTCCGCTTGCAACCTTCTTGTTTAAGCGCCGTACCATTAGCTAACGTGGCAGTACGAAAATTTCGTTGGTCACGTGTTTACGAATCATCAGAAGAAGAGCTGAATCACTTTTTAGATAGCAAGTCTATTAATGCTACGCGATGGACTGCTGATGAATTTCAAGACCTCGGCGGCCAAGTCTACGATCACGACAGCACCATTTACTGTGCCGATGGCTCACTAGTTGTAGAAATAGGTACCGAAAGATTCTCCCTACAACCCGGCGATGCCTTAAGAGTATCTGGCAACGAAGTCTTCGCCACCCGCGCCGGCATGACTGGCTGCATCTGCTACCAGTCCCATCATTAGCTGACACTAAAACTTCATTTCTTCACAACAGCCCATTAAGTTCGAATCTTGTTCAGGGAACCAAGCATAAGCACTTTGTGAAAGCAGAGTGTTTTTGTTTTGGTTATGCTTGCACAACCTCTACATTTCAATATAGTAAGCTAAATGACAAATCGTCTACTTGAAATCGGTGCCGGGGGAAGCCCTGCTATCCAGAACCCTGGGTGGTTAATCGATACTCAAAAACCTGAGTACTTTGCCATTGATGCAGGAGGGGTTAGTCGTATCGTGACATGGGATAAAGTACTAATTGGGACTCCTAACCATGAAACTTTTAGCACGGCTACCTTGGGTACAGTTGAGCGTTTACCATTTCGTGCTGAGTCTTTTGGTCGAGTAATCATGAAAAGCGTCATAGGGGAATATAGCCTTCATCAACTAAAAGGTTATAGCCCACATGAACCAGGCTATAGCGGGCAATCCTTTACTAGCACTATGCAAGGTTTCCAGGATGTACTAAGAGTTCTAGAGCCAAACGGGGAAGTCGTCATTTCTGAAGAAGATACACCTGCAAACTGCCTTCAACTTGCAGCCCATTTGTCAGATACGGGGTTTAAAGATATAAATATTACCCCATACTGCCCACGATTGTTTAATGTTGGCTTTGGTAATTACAATTTGTACAATCCTGGCTTTATAAGTCGTCGTGACATGTACGGCAGCCCCCAGTTCATCAATGCGAGTGATGATTGGCTGCATTTACGTGGTGCTTACTGGTCATTAACTAATATGACTGGTAAATACGGAGACGTTGTACATACCGGAAATGTGAACGACGTAGCTGAGAGATACTACAGTTACGCGTATGTCATGACAGCCTTAAAACCTTTGTAGTAAGATTAGTTCGAATTTCGTCTACTAGGGGGAGCCATAAGCATTTTGACCTCTGGAAATCAGAGGTCTTTTTTATTTTTTCCCACACGTATCAATTAATAAAACTTGACTTAATCTTTCTTTTATGTTATTTTGATGCAATGAGAGCAGAAAGTGGCAGCGTAGGTGAAGAGTTAACCACTCGTTTGTGGAAGTCTCTTGAAGTTATTAGAGTGCGCTACATGGGCGATCTAGAAATCACTCCTCGTCAACTTGACTTGGCACAGCGTTGGGAGCTTCGATTCGGGTTTCAGTCTGGGCCAAACTTTGAGGTTGTCTGCGAGAAAGACGATGACGGCAAAGAGTCAGCTAAAATATCTATGACAGACAACGATGAGATAGGGGTGGAAGCTATTGAGGTTGAAATACCATCAGAAAACACCGCTAGCAATATAGGTAAGCTCGCAGTTGTAACGAACTACTGTCAGGTTATTGCAGAAAGCTATCCTACTCTAAAAGGTGAAGCATCAGTTATGCTCACCAGCCCTCGGCAGTATTCATCGGTATAACTTATTCGGAAGTCGTTTACTAGGGGGAGCCATAAGCACTTTGACCTCTGTTTAGTAGCATTAATGTTAAGTATTCAGCTAGA
>CAZXBL010000027.1:0-3543 GCA_964638875.1 uncultured Candidatus Saccharibacteria bacterium
GCGCGTACATTCAGAACCCATCAGTCCTGCATGTCACTTCTGCCTTACTGCGGCGACGAGGATGGATCAGCTGGTGCTGACGAGCTCCCGGGGGAGGTCGATGACGTCCTCGTCGAGGCGGCCCGGGCCGGTGATGGTCCCGTAGAAGACGGAGTAGTGGCCCGGCTGGCCCGTGTCGTCGAAGGCCCCCGCGGCGTGCTGGGTGAGCAGGTGCTCGAAGCCGGCGATCGTGCTGTCGATGTCGTGCTGGTCGATGACCGGGGCGTCGGAGGGGACGATCATGGTGGTCAGCGAACCGGCGGTGACGTCGGCGAACAGGTTGTCGGCGCACGAGACGGACGTCGGGGTGATGGTCGACGCGGAGTCGGTGACGGTGACGGGGTTGGGGACGAGCCGGTCGTGGGGGGTGGTGAACTTGGAGATCACGTAACTGAGCATGTGCTGCAGCAGGTGGATGAAGCGGTCCATAGGACTACCCTTCTCCTCACATTCCACGATGGAATCAGCCTGAGGCTGGTGTGTGTATTCCGTAACACACAAAGTGAGGTATAAAGCCAAAGACCTGATATCTTTGATTTTACATCTCACTTTGTGATTTCTAATTCTGCCTGTCAAAAAACAATAGGGAGCAAAAACACCCTATCATTAGCATTATAGCAATAATCTTGTATATATGTCAACTACTTTTCGTTGTTAAAATATAAGCAATTATGCCTAGCCTTGTAATAATTGCATAGTCATGATGTACAATAAATATTATGCCATATTCGGAAAGTTTTATGATAGGTGTCGCAGGGCCAACCTGCTCCGGCAAGACGACCTTGGAGAAGGGTCTTGTAAAGAGTCTAGGAGATACCGTTTCAGTAATGCCTTTTGAGGATATGTCGATTGCGGTTGATGATCCTGGCGATATTGGCCTAGGCAGTTGGGAGCATCCGGATTGTTACCGTTGGCACGATTATCGCCGTCATCTTAGAGAGTTGAAACAAGGTCACGCTACAAGAGTTGAGGCAAATTTTTGGGAAAGCCAGAACGAGGGTATATATGAACGGCTGGTACTGCCGCGTCCTTTAGTCGTTAGCGTCGGATTCCTGGCACTGCACGATGAGATTGCCCGTGAAGAGTTCGACCTGAAACTTTACCTAGAGATACCTGAGGATGAAATAATTGAAAGACGTGCCAAACGGCATCAGCTTTATGCTCCTGATATCGATCCCATGCCCTACATTATTGATCACGTACTGCCCGCTAACCGGCAATTTGTCGTACCCCAGCGTGAATATGCCGATGCAGTGATTGACGGCCTCCAGCTTCCAGATCAAGTACTGGAAGAGGTATTGAGTCTTCTTCGTGTACGACAAAAAGTTGAATAGATTTTGGTTTGTTGACTAAAAATAGAGATACTTTAAAACGTTTGTTTATAAAGAACATAGCCCAAATTTTTCACTTTTCGCTCTTTAGAGCTCATCAGCATGAACACGCATTCATGTAAGTGAAGTGGGAAGAAGGTAAAATTTTGGAGCATAGGCTCAAAAACAAATTTTACCCGGCCTGCTGGCGGGGACTGTGTTGTCCCCGCCGTTCCCTGGCAGACCTTAGAACCCGTTGGCTCTAGAAGCCGATGATGCAGCGCGCTGCGAAGAAGATGCCGATAATGATCAGTAGCCAGTTCAGACGTCGCGAACGGAAGCGAGTTTGAAGGTTGCCAACACTGATCAGCACCAAACAAACTGACGCGATCGTTGTTTCTATCCTCACCAGAGTGCTGAGTTTGCTGTAGTCGTACCACCACGTCCAGGGAGTTGTGAAGAGGATGATCGCCAACATGCTGATGAAGAACACCAGGGTGACGACGTTGATGAGAAATACAGAAGTCGGGACTCGGGAGTGGTCAGTGGCCGTTTCGGACACAGTATCACGCGCCTTTGTAGAGAAGTACAAGGTCCTACCCTTGAGCGGCAAAGGTTACCGTCTAGCGAACTAGATAGAAAGATTATAACATTAATACAATTATATTGCAATATATCCTACTAGATTGTATAGTGATTAGTCTATGGACTTTTCTAGGACTACTAGTGAACTTGAGCCTTTACCGGAGACAGTGATCACTGTCCCTGCTAGTGAATTGCTTCAAGACCCTAGGATAGTAGCTGACATATGGGCAAAGGAATGCGCTGCTGATCCTTCCTTTCCGGGACAGATAGAACAACACCGAGAGCATATTCGTTGTTTAGACGATGTACTGGAGAGTCTTTCAGATCCAACCACGACAATTGAAAATGCTGTAAAGAACCATGATATAACAGATAGGCAAGCTGAAAAGCTATACGATAGCCTAAGCAATCTTTTAGAGGACGAGGATAATAGGCGTTTAGTCCTTTATTTACCATTCGAGTTTCTGCCAAACGCCCAATGGGTTCCTGAAGACGCCAATCTCAAAAGAGCGACTGAAGACTTCAAAAACAGCTATTTGACAGCTTGGTACAGTCAGTTATCCGTATACGATGTGCGGGCAAATTTTGTGGACGGGGATGTTTTAGAGACTGAACTGCGTACCGATGACCTTCCTCGGGTCGTGAAAGCTGCTCACCTGATACCACAACTGGTTGAACTCGGCATGATCACAACAGATGATGTCATAGATCTAATTGGAGCGACCGATGATCAACTACTGAAAAGCAACATTGCTGACACCCTTTTGGTCATGGATGCCATGGGCCTTATTACGGACCGTGAACTCGACAAAATGGACGGGTCAGAGTATGAAAGTGTACGAAATGCAGCGCTTCAAATTAAGAACGAGCGAGAAAAAGAAAAAACACAGGCTGAGGCCGACGCTACCCCGTCGATTCGCTCACAACTCGAGACGATCACAGCAGATCAAGATATAGTCATAGACGGCAGTGTGACCGAAAGAAGGCTAGCCTGGCTCAGACAAACAAAGACAGATAGAGCCATTGCAGGCATGGTCGAGCAAATATGTGCTGGCGTTCTTGATGGTAGCGTATCTTACGATTTAATAAGCAGTATTTTGACATATGACGATGAGATCCTGGCGGCTCAAGTATTCATTGAAGGGGCACAAAAAGTTGTTGAGACAGCTGTCCTCACAGGTCAAGAGGATCCTCAGGTAATTTTTGAGAACTTCAAGAGCGATTTGCTGGGATTATGGGATAAGGACGACATCGGAATCAAAGAGCGGCTTATGAAATCATTCCGCCGATTGTACAGGCTGAATATCGTTGACGAGGCACAATTAACAGAGCTCGGTATTTCTCTGCCCAACTTAGTCGGTCCGTTATCTAAAAACCTTGAATTCATTCCGGAAGAAGTAGATCGAATAAAAGGTATTGCCTCTGCAATTGAATCCAACCCGGAACTGGCTGCTTTAATTTATCCCGTTATTACCGTAGGTGGTTCTCGCATGAAAGGTTATGGTGAACAAACTTCAGATATTGATCTCTGCGTGTTCGTTAAACCAGGTACACCCCAGGAAATGCGAGGAAAAGTAAAAGAACTGATAGGGGAAACGTTTAGTGATGA
>CAZXBL010000027.1:3553-13923 GCA_964638875.1 uncultured Candidatus Saccharibacteria bacterium
AGTTTTGGCTGAACGATAACGGTGATCTGCTAAATGTTCAAGATTTTTCTGACGCAGACACACGAATGGCAGACAGCTACTGGACTCACATACTATTCGGTACCGCATGGATAGGTAATGCTGGCGCAATAAATGAACTAAGGAAAAAGTTATTACCTACCTATTTTTACGAGACGGATGAGCAGGTCTTTGGACGCGGCACCCGTGCCCTGTATCTGGAAAGAATGGAACAGGATCTGTTGCAATACCGCCTTATGCATAAAGGTTACGAGGGGCATTATCCCCCAGTTACAAAGATGAGTATGCCGCATGCTGATCTCATTGATGGCAACAGCATGTTCTGGGATTCGGGCTATCGCCGTATCGCCACCCAGTTATTTATAAACATGGTCTTTTTACCAAAAATCACCTGAAAATGAAAAGAGGGTCTCTGTTTGACATAAAAATGTCGAACAGAGACCCTGTCGGGTCCGGGTGCAGTCGTATTGACTGCACCCGAGACCCGGGGTGAGGTTGGGACCTCAAGGGTTTAGAGGCGCTTGCCTCCGATACCCGAGATCCCGTGACCTCCTGCACCCAGCTGATCCCAGGGGATCTGGGAGCCAAGCATGTAGAGAGCTCCGAAGTACTGGAGCTCTTCGTTGCCTCCTGCCTGGTCCTTCGACTGCAAGGCAGCCAAGGCGAACCTGGTGAGGTTCACTTCGAGGCGGGTGTAGGTGGAGCTGACCGCGATGCCCAACATCTTGAGCATCTGGTCACGATTGGCGGCACCGATCAGGGCGGGAAGCCGAGGATTCTCCAGGGCTTTCTTGATCTGCGCAGCATCGTAGGCCATCGCCGAAGCGATCTGGACACCGGTCCCCGCGAACACTCGGTTGCTGGCGTTAGCCACCTCTTCCGAGTAGTCACGGAGGATGGCGGTGTCCGGGGGCTGCAACAACCCGGGGGGCAGACCAGCACCACCGACGAGCGATGCCATGAGCAGCGCAGGGTTTGCTGCACCCTGCACCCAAGCCTCCTGCCAGCTCTTCAGCTGGTCGTAGAAGCCGATGATCGCCGGCCAGAGGTGTTTGTCGATGCGGTCGAACAACTGCCGCTTGCGTGCCTCCGTGACGTAGTTGCCGGTCAGACCGGGAATGGCCTCGAAGACTTCGGCATAGCTACGCCGCGTCAGTTGTTCACGGATCGGGTAGTAGACCGAGGGATCCACCTGCTCCTCGTTGTCGTCGGCGAACTTCTCCATCCTCTGGACGAGCAGGGCGGGGACGTCGTACAGGCCCGTGCTGCTGGCGAGAGCCGCTCGTACCGACGCGATGACAGTGGACTCGTCGACCTTGAGCACCCCACCCACCTTCAAGGCCGTCAGCCAGGAGGTGTCATCCATGACCTTGGGCAGGATGGTGTCGATGGCAGCGGCGCCGATGGCGGCCGTTTCGGCAGCGGGTGCCGCCGGCACGAATGCACCAGCCAACCTGCGGGCCTGGACCACCTTCATGCCGACCTCGAGAAGATCCTTCTCAGCCAATACGGCCAGGTCCTCCACGGTCGTGACGCCGAGCTCGGTCTTGATCTTCGTGATGAGGTCAGCCTCGACGCCCAGCTCGGTCAGCTTGGCAGTGACCGAGTCGGGAGTTGCGGTCGCTATAGCGTCCACAACTGCGTCGGGTGTTGTGCTGGCTGCCTCCGGAACTTCGGGTTCCGTCGGCGGGGTTGCAGCAGTGTCGTCTGCCATTTCTCTTCTCAACTTTCTGTGTTTGGGATTTTGGGTTTTTCTTTGGGACTTCCACGCCTTCCGCGCTTGAGTGTCAGGTGCGGATGGCGTGTCACTTGCAGAGCTTGTCAAGCTCGGTTGGACCGAATGAAACCATCCGGACCGGTACTCCGACCATTCCGCCCAAGACATCAGCGCAGACGCCATAAAGCTCGTCATTGCTGGAGCCAGGGTCAATCGGCATGGTCGTAACTTCTGGTTGGCACTCATGCAACTTTTGCCCCAGAGCAGTTTGGTGCTCGAGGCTATGGCTGTCAGCGACCCTGATCTCACCCGAAGGCGAGAAAAAGGCTGAATCATCAGCACCAACATATCTGTTGCAAGTCTTCCAGGTTCCGTTGCGTTTTATTTGGTCGAACCACGTAATGGCCAAGCCATCAAACGCACTCGGACCGCCGCATGCCTCGAGGGCATACCTGAGTAACACTAAGTCAAGCGGACCGACACGGACCTTTCCCTGGTAACGGTTTTCGTCTTTATTGCTGCCGGGCAGCAGACGTTCCGTCATTGCAGGATCGGCAGTCGGCATCGGGCCAGCGCCGTGCCGTATAGCGTAGGCGCGGGTTATCCCGATGTTTACTATTTCTCCCGTATAGCCAGCTTCTTCCAGCATACCGTGCGTGAAGCGCGGCAGCGTCCGAATGGCGCTGGTATGCGGGTGGAAACCAACCAGACGGTCAGTAAGCACACCGTGCGAGGTTTCGACGATTGCCACGCCTTCCCGGGAAAGTATTTCATCTCCTAAGAATTCGCGGCCGACGATCCTAGCCAGCTTGCCTGCCTCCTGAAACCGTCTGACGACGTAGTCGAAGAAGACGTCGTCGTACAGAGCGTTAACTTCCTCTTCAACCGAGGCTCGATCGCCGGCAAGGAACTCGCCATTGATGATCGGCTGAAGGTCTGCGCGCACGTGTTCGCGAACAACTGCCAGCCGCTCCCGCAGATCAGGACTTTTCAAATCCCGAACTTTGATCGCTAACTCCGGCACCCGCCCGAGATCACGGTATGCTTCACCAACGCCCGTGCCTACTGTCCCCCTGGGATTGTCACCTCTCGCCATTTCCTTCAGGCGGGAAGCGGCTCCATGGAACGGCGTAGCACACAATGCCTCTTCGTCCACTGTCAGCAGACTAAAGACATCGTAAATACCAAAAGTGTATCTGAGCGCTTCGGCTTCGTTGAGTAGCCCTTCTGGAGAGACAACCATCTGCGCGGAGAGGTGCGTCGGAATGCCCTCGAACGTGCCGCACCCCATTTGGCTAAAAGCGAACTTCTCGCCTCTGGAGGTGCGGACGCCGTGGCTGCCCTGGGCGCCTCCGCGCTTGATGACGGTGTGGGCACGCATCATTTGAGCGAGTTTGTGCACCACACCGCCCTTGCCGCCGTCACCAGGACCAAGATCGGTGACGACGTATACCTTGTGAGTCATTGTCGCCACCTTTCGTGGGCTAGTGGTCAGACGGCTAGAGCCATTCGGGACCTGTCGGCTTGCCGGTGTTTGTGATGACCTCGTCCGCAACGACTTCACTCCGGTCGATTGGCCAGAGGTCCGTACCGTTGATGTAGTCCGGCTTCACACGGAAGATGTCACCCTGCTGCGGCACCCGGAGCCCCTCGCGGAGAGCCACTTGCGCGCCGATCGGGATGTTAGCCACAGCCTCGACAAGCTGACGCGCAGTGTTGATACTGACTTTCCCATCCTTAATCAAGAACTCCTCAGCATTGCTGAGAGTGATCGGCTCATCTTCAGGGAATGGGTAATCCGTGGTCTCGTTGGTGCTCGCCGTGCCTTCAGTGAGCGCGATGATCAACGACTGCACGTTTGGCAGGTAGTGGATGTCAGGAACCTGCACCACACGCTCCGGACCGAATATCTCGGACCAGTAGCTGGTGGTGTAGGTATTCCTACCGATCTGCAGGAAGAAGGCGTGCGCCTGCTTCAACAGGTCCTGGACGACCTCTTGGGTTGACGGCAAGTCGTTTTGATCGATCTGGTGGCCGTTGACGGCAACCTTCTCGAAGACCTCCTTGCCGAAGATCCGTATCAACTGCTTCTCGCTCAGCCCGTCATGTGCCGTGGCATCGGAGACAGAGAAGTCGTAGCGCTTCAGCCCGATTTGGTTGACGTACGCTCGGGTGAGATACGCCGCACCAAACAGGCCATAGTGCGGGTCCTCCGGGGAGTCACCGCCAGCACGCTCAGGCACCATCAGGGTAAGTTGGTGGACGATCTTCTCGGCCTCCATCTCGAACTGCGGTCGGCACAGTACGAACTGATCGACGATGTCCCCGAAGATACCGATAGCTACGTGGACATCGTAACCGGGGAGTGCCCAGCTGCTCAGGTCGTACAGCTCGGGCAAAACCTGGAGGGCCACATCGACGTTGCCGCCCATGCTGCCAGTGGTGTCCAGACGCATCTCGATCGGCATGGAACAGCCGATCGTCAACCTGAACATCCCCTTGTGAGGACCGTTGGTGATCTCCTCGAAGCGCAGCCGTGAAGGCCGGATGACGCCGTACTCTGACGGATCGACGAGGGGGTTCAGCTTGCCGGTGTTGTGAGCTTGCTGCTCAGCACGCCGGGTTGCCGGACCACTCGGCGGTACGTACGCCTTGGATGCCGCGGCGTAGGCTTCTCGGGTGAAGGTGCTTCTTCCCATGGTTGTCTGGTTTCCTTTTCTGAAAGGCCGCTTGTTAGAGCGGCAAGGGTATGAACGGGTGGAACTTGCGACCCCAGAGCTCTTCGAGCAAGTCGTAGAGCTGCCTGTGAGCCTTTTCGGCATCACTCTCTCGACGGCTTGCGTAGCGCCAGACAAGTTCGAGGTACCGACGATCCTTGTCGTCGAGCTCACCGTCGTAAGGGTAATCACCGATCTCAGGATCTCCGCCGATGGCTGCGAATGCCGTCTTAGCGGCACTGGCGATGTCATCCTTGCGGATCTCCGCCGGAATCTTTCCCTGGTGCGTCAGTGACGACGACCAGTCGAAGGTAATGGCGAAGTGCCGTTCCGGTAACAGCAGGATATTGCCCCCGCTGAGTGCGCGAATGGCGATTCCTTGGCCGTGGGCGAACGCCGCAAGCTTCAACAGCCGTCCCAGGATCCAGGCGCTCGTCTTGAGATCAACGCGCATTCCGTGCTTGGTCGCCAGGTTGCTGAGCGGCACCAGCTCGGTGACGTCATCAACCTCCGTAAACGCCAGGATATTGACCCGGCGTCTGCCTTGCTCTTCACCGGAGACGAAGCTGTCCACCAGTTGCGGGAACAGGTAGTCGTAGCTCAGACGTCCTTCGTTGGTCTCGGCAAATTTCGCCTCGAACAGGTCTGACGTTTGCTTCAGCTTTCCAAGAACGTAGGCCGCTCGATCGAGCCCACCGTTGTGCTCCACTTCTGCGGCGATTTGTAGCAGGCACTGCCGTCCCGTCTCCACCTCTTCGCAGAGGTAGATGCGGTAGGTTTCTGTCTCTGCTACTCTCTCGCCGACTTGGTACTGGTTTGAACCATTGGTCAGGATCAAACTGTTTCACCTCCCTTCAGGGCAAATGAACTTCGGGCTAACTCGAATTTACCTATCGGTCTTTCAACTCCTCTCTATTTTGATTTTAGTCGAATTTCGAGTTGTTAACGTACTGGCGAGTCACCGAAGTAACAGGCCCAAAACTTCATCAAGAAGTCTTCAACTTGATATAATTGCAAATTTATTGCCAAAATGCAAGTGTATAAGTTGATAGTGTTATATATACACTTAGTATTAATTATTGTCAATGCTTTATTTCGCAAATTACACTAACTGTCAGATGTACTACCTTATAAAAGTTTGTTGAGACGGGCCCAGATAGCGGCGGGTTGACGCTGAAGAGCGGCACAAACTTCATTGAGCGGAGTACCGCTTTGAAACAAATCCAGTAGCTGCGCGTCTTCCTCGGAATCCCATCGCTTAAATGCCCGCGGGTGCTCGGCAATTGTTTCTTGCCGCCTTTCAACAAAGCCTGAAGATTTGATAACGTCGATTGGTACGGATTCCGTAATCGTGTCAGTTGCCGGCGGTTCGGCCACTGATTCATCTGCGGCTACTAGTGGCGTACATTTTTCAACGATTGCCAGGAGCTCATCACCATATTTGTCTAATTTGGTCGGGCCGAAACCCTTGAGCTTTATTAATTGCCCTTTGGAACGGGGCAGTTCGATGGCTATCAGCTCCAAAGCACTATCATGTGCTATGACATAAGGCGGCAAGTGGTCTGCACTGGCACGCTGCAGTCGCCACTGCTTAAGCTCAGCCAATAGATTGTTATCTAGTTCTTTCTCAGGTACAGCTTCTGAAATATGTTCTGTTGCTTCAGCAGTTACAGCCGCCAGAGCCGACGAAGCCGACCTTAGTTCTTTATCAAGTTCATAGATTTCGGCGTGCATATTAAGCGCCATCCGGTTAATACCAGTAAGATACAGTCCGCCCAGGCTACGAACACGTGAGAGTGCCACATAGCCCATACCCGGAGTGAAAGACTTGCTCAGGTCGATTTCGGCGCTATCCAGGCTCATGCCCTGGCTTTTATGAATGGTGATGGCCCAGGCTAACCTGAGCGGCAGCTGCATGACCTCAGCCCGCACTTTTCCGTCTTCTTCCAGTTTCCAGCTATGCGCCACTACATTCAAATTGCGCTGGCTATTCACTAGCCGCACCAGAGGTTGCCCATCCTGGAATGCTATCACCCGCCCTCGCGATCCGTTAACAAAACCGCTACCCGCATTATTGGCCACAAACATAACTTCGGCACCAATTTTTAGTTCCAGCACTTCCGGTGCCAAAATGCTGCGTCGCAGTTGTTCCACCTTAGCGGCCGCGCCCTTTGTCCGCATTTCGTATTCATGAGATTCTTCGTCCAGCGATTCCAGATGTCGTTGGTTTATGGTGTCGATATCGATGTTATGGGCATAGAGCCGGGTCACCGGTACATTTGGCTGGGGGCTGACGCCAAGACGACTGCGGATAGTTTCTTCGTGAACCGTTTCCAGTTCTCCCAGACGCATGGCTTCCAGTAGCTCAAGCAACCCATCTTCTTGCTGACGATGCTGCTCGCTCAGATAACAGATTTTGGGCTTCAGCTCCTCCCACGCTGATGACATGTGGGCGAAGTCTGATATTTCCGACGAGCGGGTTACCGGCGGCAACTGGAATAAATCGCCGATTAGGATTACCTGCAAGCCGCCGAAGGGCTGGTCGTCCTTGCGGATAAGCTTGCAGGCCTCGTTTATCATATCGAGGCGCCTGCCATGCAGCATAGAAATCTCATCAATCACCAGCACGTCAGTCGCGTTATAACGTTTGGCGAGCCGTGCATTGCCGGAAAGCTGCTGTCTGTCCCATGGGTTCAGCTGGTCACGAATTCCCAGGCCGGACCAAGAGTGAATGGTCGTACCGCTGATGTGCGTTGCGGCGATTCCGGTACTGGCCGTAACCGCTACCGTCTTACCGGCAGCCCTGGCCCGCTCAATATATGAGTTAAGGATATACGTCTTGCCGGATCCAGGCGGCCCGGTCAAAAAGACTGATTCACCTGCCAGCATAACCGTCATCGCCTGTGCTTGTTTCATTGGTCTACCTTGCAATGCTGTTTTAGCCACTTAGCTATCTGGGAAATATCCAAATGTTCAGTAGCTACTCGCACTGAAAAATCCTCCAATTCGCCTCGCTTTGCAGTAAAAATTATTTTGTTCCTTTTCAAGAATAAAACGCCAGCGGTTATACCGGTCCTTTTATTGCCGTCACCAAATGGATGATCGGCAATAATGTTGCGTATGTAAACAGCGGCTTTCTCAAAAATATCCCGATATTGTTCGACGCCAAAAACCTCTTGCTTGACCGCATCCACGACAGACTTGATACGCTCTAAATCACGCGTACCATGCGAACCTCCATAGCGCTCTATTAGCTTAAAATGAGCCAGCAATATTTCTTCCTCAGATAGGTAATGTATCATCGCTTGGCAAGATTTTTGAGATCTTGGTCGTAAGTATCCATGAATTTTTCAAGGTCACTCATAAATTTAGAGTGCTTATGTGTTTTTGGTTTGATCTCTATTTCAATCTCATCACCAATATTTATACCCAGCTCTTTGAGCTGTTTTTTTGGAATAGTTATGCCTACACTAGAACCGATTTTAATAACCTTTTGTGTCATACATACATTATAACAATATTATAATATTTGTCTACTGGTTAGCGATGAGAATTAGATCCGTTTTATTCTAAATTTAGATGGTCTATCCGCAGTCGACGCCATCGAACTTTGGTACTTGGGCGGGTGTGCAAACAGCATACCAGGCTGACCAGTTGCGTTCACCGCGTCGGGCACTCACATATTTATTATGGTAGGCGAAATCAATGTTTTCAGCTGGATTCAGTATTGGTATACCATTCAGTTGCATCAGTCCGTAATCATTTGTATCTGAAATTTCATTGGGATCGCAATCAGATTCTTCTACCATGACTAACATAGCTATGTCTACCGGCCAGTCATATTGCGCTACTAAAGGGCGGTACTGTTCGCAGCCAACTGGATAGGTGACTTCGGGTATATTTTCGGCAGGAAGCTTAGGCTGCTCCGCCACGGGTACCTGTGAAGGCAGAGAAGTGTCAACAATTGCAGTAGGCTCAGGTAGCGGGACCGCCGTCATCGCTTCTGGCTCTGTTGGAGTAATTTGTTGATCGACTGCTATGACGCCCAGTTGTTGCTCAGGCGGCGTGACCGGCATTTCGATGGCCATCACCCCATTTTTTTCTGGATTCTCAATGTCATGATTATGTAGGACCGCTAGGCTAACCATTAACATCCCGGCGATACTTGTTGCTAGTACGCGTTCTCTTAGTCCTAATCTCTCAGGCATAGGCTCCTCCTATGTTCTTACCTAATATCAATAGAGTTCGCACTTAGGCGAAGTCCATGCATGCCTGTTTAGTGTTTGCTACCAAAATTATGTGATGTACCAATCTTTGTGGGCACAGTTCAATCATGTTAGTAAGCACTAAGTTAACAAGATGCACTTAAATTGTAATCTATTTTGTTTAGAAGACAAACTTGTTATGCCGTTAGACGTTTAACCTCTATTAAAGTTTGTTCCGGTGTTTGGTTGGTTGAATCAATGACAACTTCACTAGGATCAATTTTAGACATTACACCTTTATAAAGACGTTCGAAGTCAATGGGCATGACAACATATGAACGTTGACTGTTACGTTCCTCGAGCACTGTCTTATCTGCCGTTATCACTATAGACTTGTAGACAAATCCGTAACGATTTAAAACTTCAACAATGGTTTTGATGCTGCCTTGATTACTACTTTCATCGTCCCAAGTAAATAATCCGTCAACCACCATCGTATAATCTCCTTGTTTACAGTATTCCTCCAGGACTGCCAGTAGGTTACGGAATGCACGCTTGTGTTCATCCTGGTTTACATCGGGGACCTCCCGGCCGATCAAATGAAAGCCCCAACGAAAAACATCATGATCAAGTCGTGCGACTTTACCCTCCAGTGATTTAGCAAAGGCCGTTACGATTGTGCCTTTACCGGATGCCGGTGCTCCGCGAAAAATATATGCCTGTTTCATGATTGGGTTTAGATTTGAACCTTATTTGTCACCTTCCGACGAATTGGCCAGTTTCGGGATCTTTATGAATCTGATCCCAGGGCAAGACCCGGCCACTCATAGCAATGTAAATACCTCTCTCTAAAATTGTCAGTGCGCCAACAGCCATACCTACATTGAAATCCGCGTCAGATCCGGCAAATAGTTCCGGCATTGCCGAGCCGGTCAATACAATTATTTTGTCTGTAATAGTTTGAAGGGTCTCGGCGGTTTTGGTCATGGTGTCAGTACCATGGGTAATTACAATGTGACTCTCAGGAACCTTTTGGCAGGTTTCCAGTATCAGTTGACGATCCTCTTCCGTCATATCCATACTGTCTTTCCTGAGTAAAGGTATAAAACGATAAGTGAACAATGGGTCAACCCGTTTCAAAATTCTTTCGGCTGCCGGATCGGCAATCTCAAAATTATAAACATTGGCTCCACGCCTATAATCTTTATCGATCGTGCCGCCAGCCTGCAAGAAAACTATTCTCATACTATGGGACCAGTCTGTTTATATCTCTTGGGAATAGGGTGGCTTCTTTGATATTGTTTAAGCCGACCAGCTTTTCTGTAAATCGTTCCAGTCCCCAGCCGAAGCCGCCGTGCGGTGGTAAACCGTACTTGAACGCTTGCAGGTAATACTTGAAGCCGGGATGCTCTGGGTCGCCCTTAGCTATAGTCTTCAGTTGTTCTACCAGGACCTCGTATCGGTGTTCGCGCATCGGCACGGTTGCTATCTCCACGCCTCTGAAAAGTAAATCGCTGCGGTCGGCAATTTCAGTATTCTCCGCGTTCTTCCGATGGTAAAACTTCATGCTACTTGTCGGCCACTCGGTAATGAAGACGGCTTCACTGCCTAGATTTTTCTTGGCGTGATCGCAAATCCAGCGTTCCTCGTCAGGACGCAGATCGTCCTCGGCAGTCGTGTCGACATTGTTAGCCTTACTGTAGAGTTCATGCA
>CAZXBL010000028.1:0-13173 GCA_964638875.1 uncultured Candidatus Saccharibacteria bacterium
CGGGCTATTTCGAGACATTCTGCCAGTGTTAGTTTGCTGCGCTCTGGGTGTTTATCATCGGCTCTGGGTGCTTCAAATACAGTCCAGAGCTCGTGCTCGCTTGGCATCATGATCGGATCCTGCAAACGAGCAAGAGCCAGTACTTCCTCACCCCTAAGGCAGTGATTCTCGCTTCTAGCAAACTGTAATTCTTTGTCCAGAGCGTGAAAAGTACTATCCGCTAAACGAAGAAGTTCATCCTTTTTTCTCCGGGCAATCAGTGATGTCGTGATATCTGGATGTCCTCGTAATGCCCGTATGCTTTGAATGACTAACGCATTCACCGCTGGGTCAATGGCGTGTCCTTCCTCTTTTACTTCGCGAGCCAGTTTGCCCGTACTGTTGGTGAGTTCATCAACTTTGTACGCCTCAATCAGTTTTTCAGAATTTGTCCTGGCATTGTATAGCGCAGTTATCGGTCGCGAGACTGTTTCGAAATCTGGGTAATCACGCTCGTGGCGTGCAAGCGCAGCAGCACCAAGCGCGAGGGTTGGTACGCCGTAACTTTTGGTTACCCATTCACCGTTCGGAAGATGCAATATGCCATTGCCTTGCTGGATATACGCTATTCGATCAACCCAGCGTGTTTCTATACCCCCACGCTTGTGGCTGCACTGCATAAGATGCGGTAGAGAACCATCCGGACGAATACTCCGCAAAGTGGTTGCCATAATGCGTTCGGCAAGTTGTGGCTCGTCAATTGCAAGATACACCTCCACCCACCGATCCCCTGGCCAGAGGTCGGTATGACTTGTGGCGCGCATAGGGATATCCCTGTCAGCATCGTAAAGTTGACGGGTTAACATATCACGAGCGGTTTCTTGTGCACTCTCTAGCGCTTCACCAATTGGCATCATATCTTAACATTATATCATATTTGTCAATATCTGTCCATTATTCAAACAAAACCGCCCCTGTTTAGGAGGCGGTTATATTTTGTGAGCAGTCAGTCACGACCTTTTTACTTTTTAAGCACCAAGCCCTTCTTCTACGACTTCTTCTTCAGCGACGAAGTCTTCGTTGATTTCGTCTAAGTTATTCGTTGGGTTGTAACCGGTCCCTACTGGGATACGGCGTCCAAGGATAACGTTTTCTTTTAGACCAATCAGGCGGTCAATCTTGCCACTAGTTGCAGCAGCAATCAATACACGGGTAGTGTCCTGGAATGATGCAGCACTCAGGAATGAGTCAGTGGATAGAGATGACTTGGTGATACCGAGCAGCAGTTGAGTGAACTTTGGAGGGTTCTTTTTCTCTGCGACTAAGGCTTCACTTGCCTCTACAGCAGCGAGCTTGGATACAACGTCACCAGTTACGAATTCACTGTCACCAGCTTCTTCGATCTGGACACGACTGAACATCTGTCGAACGATGATCTCAAGGTGCTTGGCAGCAACGTCTTGACCCTGTGACGCGAACATACGCAGGATTTCGTTCATGATGTAGCGCTGAGTGGGCTCAACACCCTGCAGAGCCATAAGGTCCTGGAGGTTGATAGAACCGTTGGTCAAACGCTGACCAGCCACGACTTTGTCGCCGTCCTTCACGAACAACTGCTTGTAGCCAGGGATTTCGTACTTAACGACAGACTTGCTGGTTGGTACGATGATGATAGTCTTGCCCTTGATTTCTGCCTTACCAGCCATTGGAGAAATCAGTGGGTTATCGCCACCGTCCTCTGCAGCCAGTACATCGCCGATAGCAACTTCTGTCCCAGTAGCGATCTGTGCCTTACGGGCGCCAATCTTGAGTTCTACGGTATCGCTGTCGCTAGCGTTGACTTGGACTATGTAGTGGTCGCCTTCTTCCCATACATTGACGTTACCGGCAATATCAGTTAGGAATGCGAGACCCTTTGGCTGTCGGGCTTCGAAGAGCTCCTCAATACGATTTAGACCCTGAGCTGTGTCATCTGACAAGGCACCACCGGAACGGTGCTTAGAGTCAAGTGATAGCTGCGTACCAGGCTCACCAATAGACTGAGCGGCGATAACACCAATCGGGTGGTGACCAGCGACAAGGTTACCAGTAGCTGGATCGACACCGTATGACTGCTGAGGCACGCCACGGACAGAGGTGGCAGAGAGAGCGCTCATGATCTTAACACCGTCAATCTTTTCGTCTTCTTCGATTTTTTGTGCAATTTCCGGAGTAAAGGCTTGGTGCTTCTTGATGTAGCCCTTTACGTCTTCAGCAGCGTAACGGCCGATTAGACGTGAAGCGTAGCTAACACCAATAGTCTCAGCGTCTTCACGGAGCATAGCGTAACCTGGGTCACTCATATCGTCGTCAATGGTGAACACATCCTGAGATACGTCAACCAAACGACGAGTAAGGTAACCAGCGTCAGCTGTCTTAAGGGCAATGTCAATCAACGCCTTACGGGTACCGCGGGTACCGGTAAAGTATTCAAGTGGTTCGAGACCCTTAACATAGCCTGACTTGATTGGAAGCTCGATTAGGTTACCAGCAGCATCCTGGAGCACACCAAGCATACCAACAGCGTTTTTCATCTGTGAGATGTTACCACGAGCACCAGAGGTGATCGCAATAGCTGTAGCAGTGTCTTCGCCTTCGAGCTGTTTCGCAAGCATGTCCTGAACGCGGTTTTCGATCTTGGTCCAGTTATCCACGGTTAGGCGGAATCGCTCTTCCTCGGTGATGAAACCTTGCTCGTACTGCTCTGCAATAGCGGCCGTTTTTTCTTCACCTTCAACGATAACCTTGTCCATACCTTCAACTTTGTTGAAGTCACCCATACCCATTGATAGACCTGACTTGGTTGCATAGTAGAAACCGATGTCCTTGAGGTCGTCAGCGATAGTAGCAGTCTGTTCCTGGCCATACTTGTGATAAGCAACTGCCATAACCTTGGAAAGCTTTTTCTTGGTCATAGGCTCACTCTGGTATGGGAAATCTTCTGGGAAGATTTCGTTGAACAGTAGTTGGCCAAGGGTAGTTTCGCGAACTTCGCTGCGGAATGACACGCGGACTGGGGTTTGAAGTTTGATCACACCTGCATCAAATGCCATTTGTGCTTCTTCGATACCAGTAAATACACGTGGCTTCTCACCTTCGAAACGGTCGTAAGTTAAGTAGTAACAACCAAGCACAATGTCTTGTTCGATGTGCAGAATTGGTGAACCATCAGCCGGCTTCAAAAGGTTCTTGTTGCTTGCCATAATGTCACGAGCCTCTGCCTGAGCTGCGTCTGACAATGGAAGGTGCACAGCCATCTGGTCACCATCGAAGTCAGCGTTAAAGCCCTTACAAACTAGTGGGTGCAGCTGGATAGCCTTACCTTCGATCAAACGAGGCTGGAAAGCCTGAATTGAAAGACGGTGTAGTGACGGTGCACGGTTAAGTAGCACGTATTTGCCCTTAATTACTTCGTCAAGCGCATCCCAGACGGCAATTTCACCCATTTCGATCATGCGGGTTGCTGAACGAATGTTGTGAGCAAGCTCGTTAGCAATCAAATGACCGATAACGAATGGTTTGAATAGTTCAAGTGCCATCATTTTTGGCAGACCACACTCATTAATCTTGAGTTCTGGCCCAGCCACAATAACTGAACGACCAGAGTAATCGACGCGCTTACCAAGAAGGTTCTGGCGGAAACGACCCTGCTTACCCTTGAGCATGTCTGACAGGCTCTTGAGGCGGCGGCGCTGACCAGTTGCAGCAACAGCACGACCTGAACGGGCGTTGTTGTTGTCGATCAAAGCATCAACGGCTTCCTGAAGCATACGTTGCTCATTGCGGCGGATAACTTCTGGAGCGTTAAGTTCGATCAGTTTCTTGAGACGATTGTTACGGTTGATCACACGTCGGTAAAGGTCATTTAGGTCAGATGTCGCAAATCGACCACCAGTAAGCTGCACCATCGGGCGAAGGTCCGGAGGGATCACTGGCAGAACTGAAACACACATGCTTGATGGCTTGATGCCTGCACGGTGCATAGATTCGAGCAATCGAAGTCGCTTCAAAAGCTTCTTTTTGCGTTGGCCCTTTGCTTCTTCGGATTCTTCGGTCAGTTCAGCGATAAGAGTTGCAAGATCAATTTCCTCGAGCATGTCCTTGAGCGCCGCGCCGCCCATACCAACAGTCACCATGTCCTGAAGTTCATCAGGCAGCATGCGATAGTCAGTTTCAGAGATAAGACTGAGCTTTACGAGACTGTTTAGCTGGTCTTTTAGCTCAGCAAAACTTTCTTCTAACTCTTCCATTTCTTTGGTCTGGGCTTCGGCTAATGCCTTAACGTTTGCCTCAGCTGATTCAGCTTCTTTTTCGTAGCGAAGCTTGATTGCTTCCTTGGCAGCAGCAAATTCTGCTTCTTTGTCTGCAAGCATCTGGTCGCGCTTTTCAACATCGACGCTCTTGATGATGTAGCTAGCAAAGTATGCAACGCGTTCGAGGTTCTTGACCGTCATACCAAGCAACAAGCCAACTGCACTTGGTGTACCACGGAGGAACCAAATGTGTGCGACAGGTGATGCGAGTGTAATATGCGCCATGCGTTCACGACGAACGATAGACTTGGTTACAATTTCCCCGTTCTTGTCCACTGCGGCTTCGCGTGAGCGAACGCCCTTGTATTTAGCGTCGTGTGGATTGATGTCCTTTACTGGGCCAAAGATACGCTCACAGAAAAGACCATCGCGCTCTGGCTTTTGAGTTCGGTAGTTAATGGTTTCTGGCTTGGTAACTTCGCCGTAACTCCAGTCGAGAATGTCTTCTGGGCTCGCAACAGCGAGACGAACAGCGTCGAAATCAGCAATATTTGTTCCGTATGAGTATCGTCGCATGTTAGACCTCCTCTCCTTCTTCATCTTCTGTGACAGCAAGAGCAACCTCTTCTTCGTCATCAGACGTATTAATCACGGTGGTAGCAGGCATATCATCGTCTAGTTCCATAACAATGTATTCGTCGGCTGATGCGTCCTCAGTTACATCTACATCAGATGCTGATGGAACTGGTACGTCAACGTCAGATAGGTGACTTGCTTCGTCTTTGATGTTTTCGGCAAGTACTTCTTCGGCATCGATGACGATATCACTTGAAACCAGGTCAACCTTCAGGCCAAGTCCCTGTAGTTCCTTAACAAGAACGTTAAATGACTCTGGGACCTTTGGACCAACAATTTCAGTTTGCTTGATGATCGCTTCGTATGCCTTTGAACGTCCGTAAACGTCGTCAGACTTGATCGTAAGCATTTCTTGAAGTGTGTTAGATGCACCGTATGCTTCAAGTGCCCACACCTCCATCTCTCCAAAGCGCTGACCACCGTTTTGCGCCTTACCACCGAGTGGCTGCTGTGTAACCATAGTGTACGGACCAGTTGAACGAGCGTGGATCTTGTCCGCGATCATGTGGTTCAGCTTGATCATGTACATAGCACCAACAGTTGTGCGTTCCTGAAATGCTTCACCGGTGCGACCGTCAAACAACTGCTGTTTACCGTCTTCTGGGAAACCAGCTTCCTTCAATAGTTCATGAATCTTGTCAGTTGGGACACCATCAAATGCAGGTGACGCGACCTTCATGCCAAGTGCGTGCGCTGCCATACCAAGGTGAGTCTCAAACAGCTGACCAATGTTCATACGGGATGGGACACCAAGTGGGTTTAGGATGATGTCTACCGGAGTACCATCTTCCTGGAACGGCATGTCTTCAACAGGCAAGATTCGGGCAATAACACCCTTGTTACCGTGACGACCACCGAGTTTATCACCGACAGAAATCTTACGCATCTGAGCCACGAAAACCTGGATTTGCATGATAACACCAGCCTTAAGCTCGTGACCGTTTGCGCGGCTGAATATCTTTACGCCAACAACTTTACCGTGCTTGCCGTTACTCATTCGTTGTGAAGTATCACGGACTTCCTTAGCCTTTTCACCAAAGATTGCGCGGAGCAATCGTTCTTCTGATGAAAGTTCTTGCTCACCCTTAGGTGTAATCTTACCAACGAGGATATCGCCCGGGTGCACTTCTGCGCCGATACGGACGATACCATCTTCGTCGAGGTGACGAAGGGCTTCTTCTGAAACATTTGGAATATCGCGGGTAACGATCTCAGGGCCTAGCTTGGTTTCACGGACTTCAACCATGAAGTCAACGATGTGAACTGAGGTCAATGTGTCGTCTTCAACAAGCTTGCGGGAAATGATGATTGCATCCTCGAAGTTGTAACCGCCCCATGGCATAAATGCAACGCGGAGGTCCTTACCAAGAGCCAACTCACCACCTTGGATAGACATACCTTCCACCAGTGGATCACCGGCTTTAACTTTGTCACCAGTATTAACTACTACTTTTTGGTTGATCGAAGTACCTTCGTTTGATCGAATAAAGTGCTGTGGACGGTAGCTAACGTTACCTTCCTTGTACTTAACAACGACTTCATCACCGGTTGCCTTAATTACTTCACCGTCTGCTTCTGCGTAAACGAGCTGACCAGTGTTCTGTGCAGCATTTGCTTCGGTACCAGTACCAACAATCGGACTTTGTGGCTGTACCAATGGCACTGCCTGACGCTGCTGGTTACTACCCATTAGTGATCGGTACACATAGTTCTTTTCAACAAATGGGATAAGACCAGCAGAGCTACCTATAATTTGCTTGCGTGATGCATCCATGTGCGTGACATCTTCAGCATCAACTTCCTCTGACTTCAGGCGTGAACGCGCTGAAACACGTTCGTGTACAAATGTACCCTTAGCGTCAGTTTCTTCACCGGCTCCAGCGATAACAGCCGCTTCTTCTGCCGCTGCATCAAGGTAAACGACTTCTGGGGTTAATTTCTTGTTCTTGACAACACGATATGGGGTTTCGATGAAACCATAGTCATTAATACGTGCGTAACTTGCGAGGTTCAGTACCAAACCAATGTTGGCACCTTCTGGAGTTTCTACGGCACAGATACGACCGTAGTGAGTTGCGTGTGCGTCACGGACTTCAAAGCCAGCGCGCTCACGGGACAATCCACCGGGGCCCATTGATGACAAACGTCGCTTGTGAGCGAGTTCAGACAGCGGGTTAATCTGGTCCATAAACTGTGACAACTGTGAACTTGCAAAGAATTCACGAACTGCAGCAACGACAGGACGAGCATTAATCAGCTGAGCTGGAGTGACTGTCTCTATTTCACTCATAGACATACGGTCTTTGGTATTGCGCTCCATGCGGAGTAGACCAATACGGAATTGGCGTTGTACCAACTCACCAACTAACTTAACGCGGCGGTTTGCCAATGAATCAATGTCATCAGCAGGATCCTGCGTGTTGTTGAGGCGAATTAGCTCGGCAATAATCGCAACGAGGTCTTCGATACGCATTGTGCGATTTTCAATAGTGTTAGGGATGTCTAGGTTCAAGCGCTTGTTGATCTTGTAGCGACCGACACGGCTAAAGTCAAAGCGCTTGAAGTTATAGAACATGTTTTCAATCAGACCACGAGCGTTGTCGACAGTTGCCAGGTCACCTGGGCGGAGACGGCGGTAAACTTCGATCAAAGCATCGTTAGTGCCCTTAGTCGGGTCCTTTTCGAGTGTTTGCGTAAGGTAGCTAAGCTTTCCTTGATCAACGTGCTTGAACTGTTCCTTCATGGCCGCTTCGTTAAGACCCAATGCGCGCAGGAGGGTCGTAACAGCGATCTTTCGCTTGCGGTCGATCTTTACGTAGATAGCACCAGATGCAGCGGTCTCAAATTCCAACCATGCACCACGTCCAGGGATAACTTTGGCGCCGTATAGGCTAGTGGTCCCGTGTGGGTCTGCGGTAAAGAAAACACCAGCAGAACGAATCAGCTGGGACACCACGACTCTCTCGGCACCGTTAATCACGAATGTACCGCGTTCGGTCATCCATGGGTAGTCACCGAGGTAGATTTCTTGCTCTTTGACTTCACCGGTAACCTTGTTGGTCAGCTCTACAGTCGCCTTTAGAGGTGCCTCGTAAGAAACATTGTTCTCACGCGCTTCGGCTTCTGACAGCTTTGGTGTTTCAAAACGGTAGTCTTTGAAACTCAATGACAGTTTAGCGCCCGTGTAGTCGTCGATTGGGCTGATTTCGGCAAGTAATTCACCGAGACCCTCTTCAACAAACCACTGGAACGAGCGGTTCTGATGGTCGACCAAGTTCGGCAGGTCGAGCACATCGTCAGTTTTAGTAAAGTATGTTCGCTTAGTTGTTCCGCCTTTAGCGGCAACGGTTTTAGCCATAGAGACAATACTCCCACGTTAAATGAATGATGATTTTTACGAACAAAATCCAGCAATAACCTCTGGATGATGTATATATGTTTATTTAGATTGTTTGCGCGCGAAGATTTTCTACGTGGGTGGTTTGATGCAATCTGTTAGGAGACCACATTAAACCCACAGTACCCTACTTCTTGTGACCAAGTATGGAGCAAAAACCACAACGTGTCAACATACACGAACACGAATTCTTATATGTGGTAAAAAGAGTCGATACCAGCCATTTTAAAATATGTGTTGACAATAGGCGTATAATATGTTTATATGTTAGAGGTTCCAAAATTTGGGACTCCCCTTATAACCAACTTATATAAGGGAGGCACGATGGAAACATCAGGATCATTTTCGCCGGGAGGTGAGGAACAATTTACACAAGAAACAACCCATGAAGGACTGGATAACCAGTTCTTTTTTAATACCCTAGAGCCAGTACTAGGAACCGAGGAGAGAGAATATCACTTTGTGGACTCGGTCGAGGATTTACACGAGCTGGGTCTAACCACAGAAGATCTAGAAGACTTGGACGAGGAGGAGCTTGAAGAGCTCGGCATCGATCTAGGCGACAGCTTCATCTGGCAGCGAGCATTAGATGACTGCCCGGAGGGCTGGGATAATTTCCTCCTCGACCCGGACGAAGACGATGATGCCTGGGACATGGCAGATAGTTGGCTAGAATAATGGAATCCCCCCGACGAATTGTGCTGACAGGCGGGCCTTCTGCTGGCAAATCAACAGCACTCCGATATCTTAATCAGATTGCTGGGCACGAGATGAAAACAACACCCGAAGTCGCTACCATGCTACTAGAGGGTGGATTCCCTGCCCCGACAGAAAATAGCCCTACTAAGATCTGGCAGCGAAGCTTTCAGCTGGCCATAGCTGCAACTCAAATAGCCCTGGAACAAGTAGTTGAAGAGCAGAATGCAGTTGACCACGACCCGAAGCCTTATATCGTTTACGACAGAGGGCTCGCCGACGGCGCAGCTTACTTAGATGGTGGCATAGAGGCACTCTCAAACATGATAGGGATGCAGGTTCCTGAAATAATGGAGCGCTACGACATGGTGATACACCTGCGTACATCGGCGATGCTTCCGGGAGGTTACCGTAAACACACCAACCCCCACCGTTTCGAAGAAGCTGCCAGAGCAGTGGAACTTGATAAGAGAACCGAGCAAGCCTGGCAGTATCACCCCAACCGGATCCTAGTACCGATACCCGATGTAGTTGCACGAAATACTGCGATTTACGCAGCAATCCGCACCTTCAGCTAGGCACCCGACGAGAAACGGCTCCTGCGGTGGCCAGCGTGGTATAGTAATGCTTATGGATAATCAACAACCTCTTAGCCCTCAATCTCCAACACCAGTACAAAACCCTACGGAAACCCCTCCCGCACCGGCGCCTCCAGCTCCTGTTGGGGTACAACAATCGCCTCAACCTGCAATGGTTAAGCGGAGTAAGGTGCCCAAGATTCTTGTAATCATCTTTATTCTATTGTTGCTTGCAGGTCTAGGGTTCTTGGGATATACCTACAAAAAGACCAACGATACTGTAAAGGTGAAAAGTATCGAGCTTTCTAAGGCATATCAATCCATTGAATCCCTGGAAAAATCCACAGAGAAGCTTAAAAGCCTAGAGGCAGCTGAAAAATTTATAAAAGAACAGAACAACGAAAAACTTAGTCGGCAAATGTGTGGTGGGACTCCCGTAGGAGTTTTTGATGTACACATTAACGAGAAGTTTGCAGTATTCCGGTACCTTTGTTCTGAATTAACGAGCGGGGCTCCTATCCGTATTGGTGCCCTTAAGAAGCTCGATAATGGCACGTACGAGTTTACTTACGGCAGCTCCGATGATACACCGAACAATCTACCAAGCTATATTTTCGACACAGACGCTAAGTTCTTTACTGAAACCTACAAAGCAATCAGGTATTAAACCCTGAGCTTAAACACTACTTGGGTGGGTTAGTAATAATGCCGTCTACAAGACCATACTTTTTGGCTTCTTCGGCGGTCATCCAGCGGTCTCGCTCCATGTCTTCGTGAATCTGTGACTTCTTTTGTCCAGTATTTTTTGCCATCAGTTCTTCCAGCAAATTCTTAACGCGCAGTGATTCTTTTAGGTCAATTTCTTGGTCAGTTACTTTACCACGAGTTCCGCTGCTGGGCTGGTGAATCATTACCGTACCGTTTGGCAGGATAAATCGCTTGCCCTTGGCACCACTACTTAATAGGAAAGCTGCTGCAGAGGCCTGCACACCAATCCCAACCGTCTGTACATCTGCCTTAACAAAATTCATCGTGTCAAAAATAGCCAAGGCGTCGTATACACTACCGCCAGGGCTGTTGATATACAGATAGATATCTTTCTTTGAATCTTGGTTGTCAAGGAATAATAGCTGTGCAACGATTAGGTTGGCAGAGTGTTCATCAACCTGTTCACCAAGGAAGATAATACGGTCTTTGAGTAGACGGGAATAAATGTCATAGGCGCGCTCGACACGACCATCGTTTTCAATAACTGTTGGAATAAGTGGCATATATTAGTCCTCGTACTTAACTAACTTATAGAATACACCAATAAATTAGCACTCGTCAATGCCGAGTGCTAATCTGCTTACGGAGTTATCTGTTGTTGGGCAATTCGACCAATTCCCTCGTCATAGAATTGGTTAGATAGCGCCTCCACAAGCTCTGGCTCAATTAGTCTGGGGCTCTGAATAAATGGACGCTGAACGTTAAACACGAATGCTGTAGTCACAAGACCTAGTACGACCTCGCCAGGCAAGCGTTTAAGGTCAACTTTAGGATCGCGTAGATTCTTTGCGATCATTAAACGATCTTGCCGCAACAAATCAATTGTTGTAGGTTCGTGCCCATGATGTTCTTCACCCAAAATTTGCTCAATTTTTTCACGGGCTTTGAAGCGCTGAGTCGGGCGTGGGAGGAGTCTGTAGTCCGGGTCGTTTGTTCGAACGATTAATGCTTCGCCGATAGGAGCAAACGCACGCAGATTTTTCATAAATACAAAGAACTCATGCCCAGAAAAACCATAAGCAGTCTTCGCTACCTGCCTCTCAACCGGCGGGTTGTCGTCAGATACTTCAGTAACTTCGTATTTATACTGCTGCATATACCTTATATTATAGCATATTTGTCAATATTTCGCAATAGGTGGGCTGTTCTAATCCCCTGGTTTCCCGCGCTTTTCTGCTATTATTTCCTTCATAACATCTAGGATGCCTGGTTGTACATGACTCTGAGCATAGAATGACATGTCAAAAGCATCGTCAATACGCTTCCAAACATTAAGAACTGTTTGGCCGACTCCATGCAGTAATCTGACAGGGACTGTCTCAGTGTGAATGTAATCTTGTTCCGGTTTCGGTTGTTCCATGCCGAAAATTATAGCATTGCGGTATCACAATTCAATAAAGTATACTTTCTAGCAAGATGAAGACGGGAGTAGAGTACCTCCATTCAAGACAAAAACGTGCAGTTGATATCGCGCTCAGTTCCCTAGCCTCCCCGCTCGATATAGGCGCCACTACTATCGCCAAGCACACGTTCGCTGAATCTGATCAGTTATATTTCTACCAAGGGAGGACTGGGCAAAAAGCTAACCAACTAATTTTGAGAAAAATTAGAACGCTTGACGATGAGGGGATTGTTTTAGGTGGACTTGCCCAAATGTTCCGCAATAAAGGTCTGGATGAGTTGCCCCAAATAGCCGCAGTTAGGGCCGGGCAGATGAGCATCTTTGGTTCAAGACCACTCATACCAGACGAGTATGAACGCATCAGAGCTGAGGCAAACGAGACCAACCATGGCAGGGAGCTACTAGCGCAACATGATGAAATTGTAATGCCCGCAAAGCGAGGGTTGCTTTCTCGTTACGCCTTGCTGTGCCACACAGCCGGCTATGACAGTGGGGTTGAACAGCGTTTAGCTGCAGATATTCAAGACCATACTAACGCAAGCTTGGGCTACGACTTCGGAACTCTTGCTATGGCTGTTTCCATGGCAGTTAGAAACGAGTTACTCCACGGAAGTGGTACAACTACTTCTTGGTAGCGTATTCTACGAGTTTAGCGACAGTCTTTTCAGTTAAGATACGGGAGGCGATGTCGCGCTGGTTTTCTGGTTTGTCTAGTTCAGCCTGCATTTCTGGGTCATTGTATTGCTTTTTCAGCGCATCAATTCGTGTTTGGACTTCTTCGGTTGTGAATTCAAGCTTTTCTTTTTCTGCTACTTCGGCAAGCATGAGGCTGGCACGAATGCTCTTTTCGGCTTCTGGGCGCTTTTGTTCGCGATGCTGCTCGGCGTCAACACCTTCTTCTTTAAGATGCTCCTCCCAAGTTTGACCACGGTAGACCAGGCTTTGGCGTTCTTGTGCCTCAATCTTGTCAATCTGTTCTTCTACAAGTGTTTTAGGCACGGCTACTTTGGTCTTTTCAGCAAGTTCGCCGACCAGTTCTGATTCGAACTTCCGGTCAGATTCGTTCTGGCGCTCTGCCTGAAGCTGTGTTTTGATATCATCCTTGAGCTGCTGCAAGCTGGTAAATGGACCGATGGTGGCTGCAAATGCATCATCAAGTTTCGGCTCGACAACTTCCTGAACTTTGTTTACCGTAACTGCAAAAGTCACTTTCTTTTTGGCGAGTGGCTTTGCGTGGTAGTCAGCCGGAAATGTTACTTCAAACGACTTCTCATCAGCAGCCTTCATCCCAACCAAATTCTCCTCAAATCCAGGGATAAATGAATTACTGCCAAGTATTAACGGGTAATCTTTGCCTTCTGCACCCTCAACTGCTTCGCCCTTAGTATCGGTACCTGCAAAATCAATCCAGACTTGGTCGCCATT
>CAZXBL010000029.1:0-12943 GCA_964638875.1 uncultured Candidatus Saccharibacteria bacterium
CTGCCAATTTACCAAGATGCGGTGCTTGCGAACACACTCCTCAAGACCCTAAAAGCCCAGTTCATACAACTTCGTCGCTGGGCATGGGGCGCTTCTGATGTAGCATATGTGCTTGAAACAGGCTTCTTTCGCAATAACAAGGTACCGAAGTTTGATCTAACGCTGAAGTTCCTGCGTCTTTTGGAGGGTCACGTCAGCTGGGCAACAGCGCCACTAATTCTGGCATTTTTTGCCTTCATACCACTGTTATTCAACCCTCAAGACTATGCCGCTAACCAGTTGCCACAGATCGCAAGTCGCGTGCAGACAGTAGCTTTAGTGGGAATCTTTGTAACGTTGTTCCTCAGCCTAAAGTTGTTGCCACCAAAACCAGCCCGTTACAAGCACCACCGTACAGTATTTATGGTTCTGCAGTGGGTACTATTACCGGTAACTACTATCGGATACAACTCGCTATCAGCGCTGTATTCACAAACTAGGCTAATGTTTGGCAAGTACATTGGCAAGTTCGATGCCACCGAAAAAGCCTTCGTGACTGAAGACAACAAAAAGAAGAGTTAACCGTGGCGGAGCCTCGTCTTGCTGCCAGAGCCTTGATCCGCCACCCCAGTGAGCGAGCAGTACTTCTAGGGCAAAGGAGCGAGCATGACAGTAGTAGTCCTGGCAAATGGGCGCTGTTGGGAGGCAAAATTGACCCGTATGAGACCCCTAGACAAACAGTTATCCGCGAAATCCTAGAGGAAGGAGGCGTAGCTTTTGCCCCAGAGTATACATATCACGTTCATGTGAACGAGGAGTGGAAAACACATCTTATTGTCGGTACGATTATCGGCGAACTAAGTCTTGATCCTGAGGAGCACCAGGATGCCCGATACGTAAGTGAAGCAGAGCTGGATCAATACGAGTTGGCATTTGATCATGAAGAATTTATACGAGGCTTTCTACGAAGTCTAAGATAGGGGGTGGAAGGCTTTATAGTGGATGGCCGCTATCTTATCGAATCGTTCCAATACAGCGCTGGTAACAGTTACGACCGCTTCACGTTCGATTACACCATTGTCAGCTAAGTCATACATGTTGCTAACGATAGTGGCTGTAAGGCTCGTAGCGTCTGTCAGGGCGCTTTTTCTATGCCGTAGGCTGTCATAGACGCTCATAAGCAGATTGTCTCTTAAAAATGGCTTCAGGGCACCCGAACTATTAACCCTTAGGGCTGAAACAGCGTCTGCTGACTCTGTTGTAGAGAAGATAGCCTTGCAGACCTGACATTTCCTTCGGCGCCAAACGTGATTTAAACGCTTCTGGTGCCGAGAATTCGTTACATTAGTTTCAGAACCACAATATATGCAAACCATTTTACTTCCTTGTTCTGGAAAGAGCAGCCCGACTAAAATGTATTTCATTTTGCCGGCGCGATGAGAAACCTGTTAGGTGTCGCATAACTGTACTAACCATGACAACATATTGACATAACGCTGGAAATTTTGGAAGTGGAAAAGTTTATGTTTATTGGGGGTAAGTAAAAATAACAGGGGTAGATGTATCTACTAGAAAGCACTTGTATAAAATTGAGCTAAGTATGAGTTTACAGGGGTGATACATCGCTATGAATTAAAAACCCCAGGATTTCTCCTGGGGTTTCACCCGATTACTTAGCTAATGCTAGCGATCGAGTGCGTCGTATTCGACTGATTGAATTCTTTGATGGTTTAAGTTCTTCATAGAATAACTTAAATCCTTCAAGCGAACCCGCTTTGGTACTCAAAACTTGAGCGCCTCCCAAATTAACCCATCAATGCTATCATGTAGGGCATTCGGTGTCAATAAGCTAGCTTACTTTATCATTACTATACCAGGGGTGATTAGTTTTCGCTAAAGCTTATCGAAAAGTGGTATTTTAACCAAAGGTTTATAGTAAAAAGACGTCGCAAAATACACAATATTATTTTGCGACAAAGTGTACCCCAAGTTGTACACAATACTAATGTAATTATGACAATGATTAGCGCTAGCATTATAAGGCTAGTATGCTAAGATAGATGAAGGTTGAGTTTTGAGAGCGGTTTTCGCTCCAATCGGTTGAAAGAAATGCGAGATCATTCAACCAGACCAACGGAAGAGGGGTCAAGGACTCCTCTTCTTTCGTTTCTAGTGATATACTTATCCTTGAGCAGTGAAGTGGACTCACCAACCACCGAGCTTCGTCGACATAATCGGGAACAGACGCTAACAGTGCCCGTAAGAGTAAAATGTTTCGATGGAACCGCCCATAACAGGGCTCGAAGCGCGCAAAGATAGTATTTATCGGCGCGTTTTTTGTTTTCAATAAGCCAGAAAGGAAACAGCATGGCAGCAGAACAGCAAGACCTACACCCAATGCGACACTCACTCGCACATATTATGGCTACTGCCGTGACAACCCTCTGGCCAGAGGCGAAACTTGGGGTTGGACCAGTAGTAGAGAACGGTTTTTACTACGATATTGACCTGGGTGATAACAAGATTTCAGAAGAAGACTTCCTGAAGATCGAAGCCAAGATGCAAGAGATTATCAAAGCAGACCAGGCATTTGAACGGTTTGAGCTACCAGTTGATGAAGCTATCAAGTGGGCACAGGACAACAGGCAGCCATATAAAGAGGAACTGCTAAACGATCTAAAACGATCAGGCACCACTGTTGCCAAGGATCTCGATAGCGAAGAGCTGGGTACTATTGCAGAAGGTGATGCCGCTGTTGAGAAGGTGTCCTTTTATAGGAATGGCGATTTCACAGACCTTTGTCGTGGACCTCACATGGAATCAACGGGCAAAGTGGGCGTATTCAAGCTAATGCGCATTGCAGGTGCTTATTGGCGGGGTAAAGACACAAACCCTCAGATGCAGCGTCTCCACGGCGTAGCATTTGCTACTGACAAAGAACTCCGCCAGCATCTAAATATGCTCGAAGAAGCCAAAAAACGCGACCACCGCAAACTCGGCAAGGAACTGGACTTATTTACCGTTTCTGATCGGGTAGGCTCAGGGTTGCCCCTGTTCACCCCTAGGGGGACAGTGGTCAGGGACGAGTTGGTGCAATTTGCAGAATCCCGTCGGTTTGGAGGCGGTTTTGAAAGGGTTTCCATCCCACACATCACCAAGACTGACTTATATAAAACCTCTGGTCACTGGGACAAGTTCGGTGACGAATTGTTCCTGGTGGAAAGCCAGGAGACATCTGACAACTTTGCGCTCAAGCCTATGAACTGTCCTCATCACAACGAAATTTACGCATCATCCCCTAGAAGTTATCGAGATCTGCCTATCAAATACTTCGAAACAACAACCGTTTACAGAGATGAGAAGAGCGGCGAGTTAGGTGGTTTATCGCGTGTCCGATCGATTACTCAGGATGATAGCCATAGTTACTGTCGTCGTGACCAGGTGGCTGGAGTTGTCGGGGGATTGGTAGAGGATGTCAGAGTGATGTACGAAACACTTGGTATGACTCTGCGTGCGCGTTTGAGCTACAGGGATAACAGTGATAAGTACTTTGGCGACCCAGTACTATGGGACGAAGCCCAAGCAACTATAAAAGAATTGGCAGCAGCGAATGAACTTGAGTACTTCGAGGCGAGTGGTGAAGCAGCATTTTACGGCCCCAAAATTGATTTCATGGCAACCGATGCAATTGGTCGTGAGCACCAAGTAGCGACTATTCAGCTAGATTTCGTTCAGCCTGAACGATTCGAACTGGAATACACGGCAGAAGATGGTAGCGGTCAGCGGCCTGTCATGGTGCATTGTGCACTCCTAGGCTCGGTAGAGCGATTCTTGAGTGTTTATATAGAGCACACAGCAGGTCGTTTCCCGGTTTGGGTAGCACCGGAGCAAGTCCGTCTCATTACCGTTAACCAAGAGGACGATACTGTGGCATTTGCCGATAAGATCCTGCAGCAGGCTAAGGAGCTTGGGCTACGTGTAAAAGTAGATAACTCAAATGAGTCAGTAGGCAAGAAAATTCGTGATGCTGAAGTTTGGAAGATTCCATATACAGTGGTCATCGGCGAGAAAGAAATGCAATCTGATCGCCTAATCCCTCGTGTCCGCAAGGACATGGAAGTATTGGCAGCCCACCCAGAAATGAACTTCGGAGAATTCCTAAAAACCGTAGCCAACGAAGCCAAAGCCCGCACCACTAAGAGCTCTTTGTAGGAAATAAAATGTCAAAACCCATTATTGCTGTTGATATAGACGACGTTTTGTCGCGGACGGTGCCGAGCATCCTCGCATTCAGTAATGAGCGCTGGGGGCATTCTCATACATTAGAGGATTTCAACGAGCAACTTTCACTAATGTGGCAAGTAAATGCTGAAGAAGCCAAGGTTCGGTGGCTGGAGTTTATGAACTCTGGGACTATGGAACAATATGATGTCATCCCAGATGCACGGATAGCTCTTGAGACTTTAAAGCAACGCTATACGCTTATAGCCGTGACCTCACGTAGGGAATCATTACTTGACATTACAAGAGAATGGCTCGATTCAAACTACCCAAATATAGTTGATAGGGTCGTTGGAGCCCAGATATATGGGGAAGGCAAAAAGAATGCTCATCAACTCACAAAAGCCGAGATTCTACTACAACTAAGCGCATCGTATTTAATAGATGATCAGCCAAAACACTGTATTGGCGCCGCTGGGGTAGGGGTAAAGGGGGTTTTATACGGCGGCTACCCTTGGAATCGAAATGTAGAATTACCCTCTGGCGTGGTGCGCTGCGATAACTGGCCGTCGGTATTGGAGTACTTCAATGGAGAAAAATAATTTCAGGTACCGCGTCGAAGCGGTTGTATCTCAAATCCCTGAGGGTAGGGTGATGACGTATGGGCAGATTGCAGCTATCTGTGGTAATGCGCGGGCAGCACGGATTGTCGGTGGGATTGCACACTTTGGCGACCCGGGACTCCCGTGGCAACGTGTCGTTAATGCTAAAGGCGGACTAGCCTCAGGTTATCCAGGTGGTCGTAAAGCCCACGCAGACCATTTATTCGCAGAAGGAGTGGTTATTAACGCTGACCAATATGTTGAGGACCTGCAAAGTTACTTATGGTCACCAAAAAGGGCATTAAGTGAATAAGCCACTTGTGGTGGTTGTGGGTGAAACAGCTTCCGGTAAGTCTGCGCTTGCGCTGGAACTGGCGCGGCGATTTGATGGTGAGATCATTGGGGCGGATTCATGGACAGTATATAAAGAGTTTGATATTGGTACAGCAAAGCCAACCGATGCAGAATTCACAGAAATTCCACACCACCTGTTCAATATTGCTAATGCACCAGACGGCTTCAACGCTGCTTTATTTAAAAAGTTAGCCAACGATGCCATAGATGATGTTCAAAGAAGAGGTAAGTTGCCAATACTAGTAGGCGGAACTGGCTTATATATCGATAGTGTTATATTTGACTATAGTTTTATGCCTCCTGGTGAACCGGGTGAGCGTGAACGACGTAATGATATGAGCATTGATGATCTTTTGGCTGAAGCCGAGGCAGAAGGCGTTAGTTTAGAGAACGTGGATATTAGAAACAAGCGGCGGATTATACGTGCACTTGAAACTGGTGGTACCCAGCCCGGGAGCGCCGAACTACGCCAAAATACACTAGTCCTTGGTGTTAAAGTTGAACGTGAAGCACTGCGAGATCGGGTTACCCAGCGCGTTGATAGCATGTTAGCTGCCGGTCTAGAAGACGAGGTCAAAAAACTTTCGGGAAAGTATGGCTGGGGCGCCGAACCAATGAAGGGAATCGGCTACCGTGAATGGCATGAGTACTTTGATAATACTCAAAATATTGAGCAGATTCGCGAAAGAATTATCAGTAGCACCATGAAACTAGCCAAGCGCCAACGCACCTGGTTCAAGCGTAATCTAGGTATTCAATGGGTGAGTAACATTAGTACTGCTGTTGAAAACACGGCATTGTTTTTGAACAAAAACGGGTAGTTTGAGCACCTACGTCTGATACAATAGATTCATGGTTGAACAATTGTTTGGGTCCAAGACACGTGTTAAGTTGCTGCAGTTGTTTTACAGCAATCCTGGCCGTTCATTTTATGTACGTGAGATTACACGCAAAATTGACGAGCAAATAAACTCAGTTCGTCGTGAACTAGCAAACTTACTCAGTATTGGAATTATTTCGTCCGACACTAACAACAATCGCTTATATTACGAAGTCGATCAAAGCTACGAATACTACACGCCACTAGCAGCAATCTTTGGCGGCGGTGTCATGGCAGCACCTGCAGCGCCAGCTGCGGATGTGCAGGCAACAAGCATTAAGACACTAGGAAACGTTCGTTTGGCATTCTACACAGGGCAATTCACCAGAGATGACACTAGTGGTACTGATTTGCTGATAGTCGGTGATGTTAACCAGACCAAACTGTCTAAGTTTATATCCGAGCTCGAGAGCCAAGAGGGCAAGGAACTGCGCTTTACGGTCATGCAGCCACAAGAATTCAAGTACCGTCAGCAAGTAAACGATCGCTTCTTGACGCTTGTGATGGCGGCAAAAAAGCAGGTTTTAGTCGACAAAGACAAGATGCTTTCAGACCAAAAATCAGAAAAACCTGAAAAATCAGAAGAAACAGAGGAGATATAATATGGAGCTACAGTATTTTGGTGGAAATTGTGTCAAACTCATAACCAAGAAAGCGACCGTAACAGTTGACGACACGCTTAGTGGATTAGGCGCAAAGTCTGTGACCAAGGCTGGTGATATTAGCCTATTCACCGGTACCCATCGTCTGCCAACAGCCGAGAGTAAAATTGTAATCGACGAGCCAGGGGAGTACGAAGTATCTGATATTTCCGTCCAAGGTATTGCAGCTCGTGCACATATTGATGAAGAGGGCGTTAACAACGCAACAATATACAAGGTTATTATTGATGATGTCCGCGTAGCGGTCATTGGCCACGTTTACCCAGCGCTCAGCAGCGCACAGCTTGAGGCACTCGGCACAATTGACGTTTTGGTTATCCCAGTAGGTGGCAACGGTTACACGGTTGACCCAATTGGTGCGTTAAAACTCGTTAAAGATATTGAACCAAAGCTAGTCATCCCAACCCACTACCATGACAAAGGCCTGAAGTACCCAGTACCGCAGCAACCTCTAGAAGAAGCAATCAAGGCACTTGCAATGGAGCCACGCGAAACAGTAGCGAAACTAAAGGTAAAAGCTGGTGAACTTGGTGATTTAACACAACTCGTAGTTCTTGAACATCAGTAGTTCTAAAGAAAGCCTTAGTAAAATAAAAACTCCCGGTACGGGAGTTTTTATTAAGCGGCGATGACGCCTTTCTTTTTGAGCGTGCGAATTGCTTGCGTGCTTAGCTTCATCGTAACCTTCTTGCCGTCGACTACGAGAGTCTTCTTCTGGAGGTTAGGCTTCCATACCTTCTTGGTGTGGCGCTGAGAGAAGCTGACATTGCTACCAAATTGCTTGCCCTTGCCAGTGATTTCACACTTCTGCATTGTTAATCCTTCCGTTCCGCTCGCACTAATCGGCTGGAACATTCAAGGGCAAAGTATAGCCGTTTCTCCCCTGTAAGTCAAGAGTAAAACAGGGAAGATCATCTGGTATACTATTTTAAGCATGACATTTGATGTATCGAATCTAATTCTTATTATTATTGCGCTGACAATAGCCATTACCATCCATGAGATGATGCATGCTTTTACAGCGCACTGGTTGGGCGATGATACCGCCCACAGAGAAGGCAGAATTACGCTTAATCCTTTGGCTCATATTGACCCACTGATGACAATTGCTCTACCTGCGGGGCTTATATTGCTCGGGTTGCCGCCCATCCTCGCCGCTAAGCCGGTGCCATTCAACCCTGACAGAGTAAGATTTGATGAGTTTGGGGCAGCGCTCGTCGGTTTAGCCGGACCATTAACCAACTTAGCACTCGCGGTACTCTCGGCTGGCTTACTTGGTATATTGCAGCCAGATTTTGGTACGTTGGTTAGAGATTTCTTGCTGCTGTTTATGCAGTTAAATATTGGTCTTTTTGTATTTAACATGTTGCCGATCCCGCCATTGGACGGGTCACGTGTACTCTATGCTTTTGCACCAGAGCCAGTACAGCGTTTTATGGCACAACTAGAACAATACGGTATAGTTTTTACACTAGTGCTTCTATTCCTGCTGCTTCAGATGGGTATACTGGGCCCGATACTCAATAATCTCAATACGTTCTTTTTGAACCTTCTCGTCTAAGCATATTCGCGATATAATAGAAGCAGGCTTACGCAACTAAAGAGGCCTGTAATGATAATCTGAATACTTATCATTAGGGATTCCAATATTCGTGTAACACTGCGGTGTTATCGTGCGGAGACCCACCTGGAGATTTATAGTCCGGGTTGTCATAAGGTCTCGCATAAGCCGACATAAAAAGTCCGAAGAACTCTTCGGACTTTTTATGTGGTCGGGGTGACAAGACTTGAACTTGCGACCCATACACGACCAGTGGTCGTGTATGTTTTCCTTGCTTGTCCCAAAGCCGAACGCATTCGGCGAAGATAGATATGACACGGTCCCTATAATATAGAAATGGTCAGGGTGACTGGACTTGAACCAGCGCTCTCGCGACCCCCAGCCGCGCGCTTTACCAACTAAGCTACACCCTGATATCTGGCCATTTAAGCATCAAAAGATACTTTGGCGTACGCGCTACCAACTGCGCCACACCCCGGACAAGCATTATTCTAGCTTATATAGAGGTGAATTAACAGATGTGAGGTACAATAGTATCCATGTGGCAAAATATTGAAAACAAGCTATACAAAAAGTTTGAATTTGATGATTTCAGGAGTGCTTTTGATTTCATGCACAAAGTTGCTGCCTTGGCAGAGCGCCAGAATCACCACCCTACAATTACGAATACGTACACCCAGGTAGAAATCTGGCTCAGCACACATAGTGCGGGCGATGTAGTGACCGAGAAAGATGAAGCCATGGCCAAGCTCATAGACCACCTGTTACCAATAGAACCAGCCGAAGAAATTGAGCAGCCAGCAGAGATAACTGTAGAACCGACAATCTCCATTCCAAAACAGATTA
Source organism: uncultured Candidatus Saccharibacteria bacterium (assembly GCA_964638875.1). Classification (GTDB taxonomy): domain Bacteria; phylum Patescibacteriota; class Saccharimonadia; order Saccharimonadales; family JALRHH01; genus JALRHH01. Next base: position 9,106 of record CAZXBL010000029.1, read on the forward strand.
AACTCTTTGGCGATGGCGGGTCACGTGGTAACCCCGGGCCATCTGCGTCTGGTTATGTACTGTTAGATATGAATGACAATATTCTTTTTAAGACGGGTGTATATCTGGGCATTACAACTAATAATCAGGCAGAGTACCAGGCTCTGAAATTTGGGCTAGAAGAAGCACTTAAGTTAGGCGCGAGAGAAGTCGCGGTTCATATGGATAGCCTTCTGGTGATCAACCAAATGAAGGGTATATTCAAGGTAAAAAACCGTGATTTATGGCCGATCCACGAGTCTATTAAAGAAACAGCAACTAAGTTCAAAAAAGTAACCTATACACATGTGCCGCGCGAGCTTAACAAACTTGCAGATGCTGAAGTGAATACTACTCTTGACGCCGAAGCTGGCAAGTAGATACCCAGAGTGCTAAAATATAGGGGTCAGGCTATCGGCTGGCCGCTTGCACTTTGGTGTAAGAGGAAAGTCCGGGCAGCGTAGGGAAAGACAGTTGCTAACGGCAACCGGGGGCAACCCTAGGGAAAGTGCCACAGAAACGAAACTACCTTAGCAATAGGGAAAAGATGAAACGAGTGGGGTAAAAGCCCACAGCCCTGTACGGCGACGTGCGGGGGAGGTAAACCCTGTCTGCTGCAAGGAGATCAGTCCAACATAGGTTTCCCGCCTGGGCTGGTCACAAGATCCGCTTGAGTCTGCCAGCAATGGTAGAACTAGATAGATGGTCAGCGCCTACTTGTAGGTACAAAACCCGGCTTATAGATAATCTGACATAATGAGATAACCGAGATAGGTTTTCTCATCGCGCGGTGAAATCAAAGATTTCTCCGGTTGCTCTTTCCTGGATAAGGATAAAAATACCTCAGAGTAAATCTGAGGTATTTTTGCAATAAGGAGTTTGGAGTAACTTATTTAGCTGACTTAACAACAGCTTCAAAAGCCTTTGGTTCGTTAACCGCTAATTCTGCAAGAATCTTACGATCGAGTGATACGTTAGCTTTCTTGAGGCCAGCGATCAAACGGCTGTAAGTTGTACCGTTCAAACGAGCACCAGCGTTAATACGGGTATTCCACAACTGGCGGAAAGTTCGCTTGCGGTCCTTGCGGTCGCGTGTTGCGTTTTCCATTGCCTTGGTAATGGCTTGCTTACCGCGCTTGATGCTGCTGCGGTTACTGCGGGTCATACCCTTGGTAGCAGCCCTTACTTTATTGTGTCTTGCGCGTGATGTTACGCCTCTTTTAACTCGCATGTCCTATTTTCCAATCTTCAACTTAACGTTCTTTGCCATCTTGCCGACAATTCCGCCTGATACAGCGTAACGACGCTTACGGGCAGCTGACTTCTTAGATAGCAGGTGATTACTGCCGGAATGTCCGTGCAAAACCTTACCATTCTTGGTGACGCGGATACGGTCTTTTGTTCCGCTATGATTCTTTAACTTTGGCATTACTGTTACTCCTTATAACAAAACTTAGTTGTTTGCCGGAGAGTTGGGGCTGTTGATCGACAATAATGTTTTCACCAAACATTTCGATAACTCTCTCTGCTAATTTAAACCCTAGATCTTTATGTGCGTTTTCGCGTCCACGGAAGAACACGGTTAGCTTGACCTTGTGACCGGCATCTAGGAACCCATTCACTTTTCGGATTTTAACTCCGAGATCATTGTCGCCGATCTTGAGCCCAAAGCGCATCTGCTTCACCTCTAAGGCTTTAGCGTTCATTCTGCTTTTTGCTAACTGCTTTGTCTTCTGGTAATTGTATTTACCCCAGTCAACAATTTTGCATACGGGCGGATCAGCGTTCGGTGACACTTCTACCAGGTCCAGTCCACGTTCTGCTGCAAGGTCCAGTGCTTCACTCCGCGACAAAACACCTAGTTGGGTTCCATCTGCGTCGATGACACGAAGATTTGCTGCTCGAATTGCCCCATTCAAGCGAGTGGTCTGGGCGATATCAGTGCTCCTTACTTATTAAAGCTAATCCCAAGGATTGTAACAGATACCGTAACAGAGGTCAAGCGATTATGCGTGCTCCTGGAGTATAATAGCGACATACTTACACTAAGGAGTTGAAGATGAGCGAGATGCTACAAATGAGAAGGGTGGTAGCAGCAACGGCACTAGTGCTTGGAAGTGGGGCGATAGCTGGCTGTAGCGGCGAAAATAAACAAACAGGCGAGCCGATTCCCTCGGAGCCTGGGCTTTGTGATGGTTTACAGAATACTGTTGGAGAAGGCACGAATCAGGAAATTTGCTATCCAGAGAAGAACCTTCGTGTTGTTCTCATTCAAAATTACGATGGCACCAGTGTGATTCTGAATGAAGTTTGTAATGGTACAACGCTTCAAATCAGGCAAGAAAGATCACAGGGGGCAAAGAAGGTTCTAGCTCCTCCATCGCAGGAGGGTATGCCTGTTTGTGATGACGGCGTACTCACACCACGTGACTACCGCGGATTTAAAAAATACTCTTTGTACTAGATAATATTTTGTGGCTGCCTGCGGTATTGCAATGCTTCGGTGATGTGCGGGATTTCTACTAACTCTGAATCTTCTAGATCGGCGATGGTGCGAGCTACCTTCAGGATGCGCATATAGGCCCGAGCAGAGATGCCCAGCTGTTCAGCGGCTTTATCGAGTAATTCCTTGGCATTTGGGTCTAGGTGCGTCTCGTTCTTGAGTTGCTTGTTTGAAAGGCTGGAATTCACGATCATAGGGTCGTTGTAGCGGGTTTGCTGGACTTTACGGGCCTTCAGCACTCGTTCTCTGATATGACCGCTTGATTCAGCACTACTGTCACCCAGGAGTGAAGCGTGCTCTACCTCATCAACGTCAACGTATAGGTCAATACGATCCATGATCGGCCCAGACAGCTTTTTCTGGTATTTCAAGATGTCATTCGCGGTGCAAGTACATGATTTGGTGCTACCATAAAAGCCACACGGACAGGGGTTGGCAGTGGCGATTAGCATGAAGTGGGCAGGGAACACGAGCGTGTCTTTTGCCCGTGCCACCGTAATAATCTTGTCTTCCAGGGGTTGACGAAGTGCTTCAAGTGTCTGGCGTGTGTATTCCGGCAACTCGTCAAAAAACAGCACGCCACGGTGACTGAGTGATATCTCACCGGGTCTTGGGTTACTTCCACCACCTAGGATAGATATTTGGCTGGCAGAATGGTGTGGAGCGCGGAAAGGGCGTTCGCTAGTAATTTGATCGTACTGCCGACTCGCCAGGCTATGCAGATGCGTAACCTCGAGCATTTCCTCTAGCCCAAGTGGGGGCAAAATAGAAGGTAGTGCCTTGGCAAGCATGCTTTTGCCCGCACCGGGTGGACCGTTCATCAGCAGGTTATGCGATCCCGCCGCTGCAATCTCTAGGGCGCGTTTAGCACGTGCCTGCCCGATGACATCCGCGAAATCGTAGTTGCTTAGCTTTGTCTTAGTGGAAACAGGGTTCTGCCCAGACGGGACTTCGTTGAGTGGTACTGTATCAGTCTGATCAAGGTAGAACTCCCTTAATGATTTAACTGGTACCAACGTGAAGCCTGGTACAAGTTGTGCCTGAGCGAGATTGCCGTTGGGTATGTAAGCTTTCGTAAAGCCCAGATCTCTACCAGTTATTAGCTTGCCAATAATACCCCTAACTGGTCGCACGCTGCCGTCCAGGCCTAGTTCACCGATCACAAGAGCTTTGTCTAACTTCTCTGATTTAATCTGTTTACTGGCTTGCATGATAGATGTTGCCATCGCTAGATCAAAGCTCGTGCCATCCTTAGGAACGTCGGCCGGTGCCAGGTTCAATGTTATGCGCTTTTTGGGCATCTCAATGTTAGCCCCT
>CAZXBL010000030.1:0-12806 GCA_964638875.1 uncultured Candidatus Saccharibacteria bacterium
CACTAGCTCTGCTCCTGAGCCAATGCCTGAACCTGTAGCACCTTCACCACAAGCTCCGGAATTCACAATGCCAGAAAACTTGGTACCGCCAGTACAGCAACAACAAGTTGACACAACCGCAGCACCAGCTACGGATCCTTTGTCACCGCCTGCGGTACCACCACCATTCATGCCAAATATGCCTGGTTTTGACCCAGGTGCGGCAGCAAAACCACCAAACAAACGCGCACCCCAGACCCCAGCACCCTAGGTTATAGTGACCACCTCTGTTAGAATAGTATGATGCCTTTACAAGGAATACTTCTAATTGATAAGCCCAAAACCTGGTCAAGCTTTGACGTGGTTAATTATGTGCGCAAATTCGTCGCCGAAGAAGCTGGTACCAAGCCAAAGAACACAAAAGTTGGTCACACGGGCACGCTTGACCCACTGGCCACCGGGTTATTAGTGCTGGTTGTAGGCAAGGAATACACCAAACGGGCAGGCGAATTCAGTAAGTTAGACAAAGTCTACGAAGTTACGATGAAACTGGGCGAAACTTCTACGACCGCTGACGAAGAGGGCGAGAAAACAGCCGTATCTGACACGATTCCGACCGAAAAGGCCGTCCTAGAGGCTCTAGAACAGTTTACGGGCGAAATTATGCAGGTGCCACCTCAGTTTTCGGCTATGAAGATCAACGGACAGCGTGCCTACAAACTGGCGCGTGAAGGTAAAGAAGTGCTGCTTGATGCACGTCCAGTCACGATTCACTCCACGCAACTTACAGATTACCATTACCCATTCGTAAAATTCACCAGCCATGTTAGCAGCGGTACCTACATACGTAGCCTTGTTGAAGACCTAGGTAAAACACTAGGAACAGGTGCTTACATGTCCGACCTCCGCCGCACGACCGTGGGTGAATTTAACGTTGGTAACAGTATTCCGATTGAGGGGATAACTGCGGAAATTATTCAGGAGAACCTAAAATCCGATGATCGCTAACATTGAAATTGCAGATAAGTCTTACGGCGACAAAATTCTCTACAGCGGTCTAGAGTTCAAGTTAAACGCGCATGAAAAAGTCGGTTTGATTGGTCGCAATGGTACCGGGAAAACGACCCTATTCAACATACTAACAGGGGCAGATACAGATTTTGCAGGTGAAGTAGACTTTCGTAGAAATTTGGTCGTAATTGATTCCCGTCAGGAACACCACGGCTTTGAAGACACCCCGATCTTGGAATACATTTTGGACGACCTGCCAGAGTATGGCTCCCTAAAGCATAAACTGGATACTTATCCGGCAACAATGGGTAGCAGTATGAAAAAGATGGAGGAATATTCCGAAGCACTAGAACGATTTACGGTCCTAGGTTACTTTGATGTTGAGGAACAAATTGTGCGCAGCCTGCAAGATTATCAGATTGATCCTGACAAAATACAGGGAAAAATTGGGCATTTATCTGGTGGGCAGAAACGATTTGTGGAGCTGGTAAAAGTACAGCATGCCCGCGCTGACTTGGCGTTAATTGATGAGCCAACCAACCACATGGACTTCATTGCCAAAGAACGCTTCCTGGAATGGTTCAAGGCGACTAAAGAGGCAGTCGTGGTCATCACGCACGACCGTGACGTGCTGCGCCATGTTGATCGAATTGTAGAAATCCGTGACGGCAGGGCATTCAATTTCAAGGGTAATTATGATGATTATCTAAAGACGAACGCTACCAAGATTACCGCCCAGGTCAACGAATTCACCATTAACCAACGACGTATATCTAACTTGAAAGAAGACATTGTGCGCTTCAGGCGCATGAAGGAGCGTGCTCGCGACCCAGGGACCATCCATCGGTTTAAATCCCTGGAGGAACGTGCTAAAAAAGAGCAATCTGAACTGGAGAAATTAGATAAACCTTCCTTTTGGATTGACCGTGAATCCGTCGATAACCTCAACATAAAGATGAGCAAGGCTTATGAGGAACACAAGGCACAGAACATTGTAATCCGTGCCCGTACTAAGGCAACTAAATCGAATAACAAATTAGTAGATGTATCCAAGCTAAGTCTTGGCTACAGCGAACCACTATTTGCTGACGTCAGTTTCCAGTTACACGAGGGCGAAAAGCTGCGTTTGCATGGACGTAATGGGGCGGGTAAGACTACCTTCATCAAAGCAATCCTTGCAACGGCTGCCGGGGTCAAACCAGAACCCAATGTTTACGGTGGTGTAATCGACACCATGCGGGAACTAAAAATTGGCATATACGAACAAGAGATAGATCCAAAATATTTGAAAATGACACTAGCAGCTGCCATCGAACAATCATTTATGGCAAAAAATGTGAAGGTTGGTGATGAGAAGGTCAAGCAACTGCTCGGTGATTACCTATTTAATCCTCACAATGATGGTGACGTGCCAATTTCACGCCTCAGCGGTGGTCAAAAAGCTCGTTTCCAACTGATGAACATGCTGGCAAATGATCCACAACTGCTTATCCTTGACGAGCCAACTAACCACCTTGACCTCCCCAGTATTGAGGAACTAGAAGATGCCCTGAAGCAGTATCACGGTGCAATTATCTACGTATCCCACGATTCATACTTCGTCAAAAACCTCGGCGGCGAAACCATCCAAATAGGTCAGTAACCTGGACAATCTAACATAAATATAGTAGAGTATACTTTGATATGAACCATTTTGAAGCTGATCCCGTAACAGCTCGCAAGCGTGCAAAAGACTTATATTTACCGGATGGGCGTACTATGGAATTTGGTCAAAATGTTCCTATACCGACCCGGGAGAGCGACATGCCATGCCAGCAGATGAATAATCTAATGATTTATCGTGGTATGGCTAGCCGTGGTGTGATTTTTATGCCCGAAATCGAAGCGACAACAGATTTTGGTAAACCAAGGAAAGATCACATTGCATACTATGTGGATAAGCGTATAGGTAAAAAATATGTGACAGCACTGCGCAAATTTGTAATCAGAAATCACCCCGGCATCTACAATTCCCGTGAAGTAGATGATAGGAATTTTTTCCGAGATGAAATCGAGACGCTATTAGACCAAGGAATGGAAGAGACCGGGGTAGGAAGTGTGGTCGCCAGACTGCGAAGCCAGAATGTGGCTCGCCCCCTTGGACAAATAGTAGATCAAGCTGTAAATGATCACGGCCTCGAACTGTAACCTATTGACAAAAAGCATAAAAAATGCTATCCTGTATATAGGAAATCAAAACAAAAAATGTCAGTTAATACAGAGTTAGAACCCTTCGCTCCAACCGCGGAGATGCAACAGCCTCATCATGAGCAACTGGTAAATATTGCCGAGATTGACCCACGTGAAGTGGAATATATTGGTTCAACAATGGTCGAGCGTACTGTAACTATAGAGGCTGGAGGTGAGCAGGGCGCTAACAAATTATCTTTGCCTGAAAATATTGGAGAGCGAATAGACCGTGCCAAAGAAGCTTCATCATTCAAAGGTCCAGAGGTCGAAAAGGCTATCGAAGGCTACTACAAAGACCACTACGCAGTTGGTGCAGCGATTGAAGGGGCAATCGATGGTACCCTAGAGTACATGTCACCAGAGGATCTCGAAGGCTCTATCGAGAATTTCACCCTCAGAAATGTTGTAAGCCAATTATCAGCGGTTGCAAGCAATGAAACTAAGGGCAACACCATAATCGCCTCATTAAATATATTAGAGCGTGTTGCATTCCAAGAAGATGCTTTGCCGGCAGAAACTGTGGGTGGTCAAGAAAGGCTGTACGTACAGCAACTGCTGGGCAAAATAGTCGAGCAAGCCAAGCAAATGGATCCAACGGTTCTTAAGAGTGAACAAATAATCACTCCTGATGGTAGGAAAGGCTACGAATTTACTAGCCTTCAACCTCTGTCATCAGATGGCCTTTACTTTGGCATCCTCAACCCGAAAGGGTTTGAGCATAAGACGGTATTCGAAGACAGATTTATGCAGTCATTTGACGAGAGGGTAAAATGGCAAAGCAAAGCGTTTTGGCAAGATACTAGGCACTCTGGCCAGTTATTATTCCATAACACCGGTAACATAGACGAAATAACCAGGAATGGTCACATTTTGCGTTCTAGAACCCGCCAGCGCCAACTGAATGGCTCATTCTATTCACAAACGCTGACATCTAACCCTGGTAACGGCACGGATATGCATTCAAATCTGCCGCACTTCTCTGAACTCTACGATGAATTCAGCTATAAACGTGCATATGTTAATTCCAAGTCAGAGGGGCAGGATAACTCCGCTACCATTGCACTGCCTTTAGCAGAGATTGTTGCCGTCGCACCGTTCGCGCGTGATGCAGAATACGGTGTTGTTGACCTACGTGAAGACAAGAGCGCGGAAAAGGTCATTATAAATGATGGGCTTGGTGACATAGGACATGGTTCGTATGACGGTCCTGGAAAGAGCGGGCTTGATCGTATATTTTTGGCGGACGGAAAAGTGGAGAATGCTCAGCAAGCAGTTGATTATGACCTAGACTTTGGCAAAAACTCGGTAGGTACTGTGATTCTAGGTATGGATGAAGATAACAGAGGTGGCTCTGGTCAAAATTTCCCTGGAATACGATATGTCTCCGCGCGTACTGAGAAAACCTTTAATCAAGAATCAACAGAAGCAAGAACTGCGCGAGTTGCTACTTTGGAGCAGGAGATCAAGTCAATGCAAGCTGAAAGCCGTAGCAAACCTCAATACGCCGGCAAGATAGTAGTACCCCTCAGGCGAGGGGTCGTAGAGTTCACACATGAAGGTAAAGCCGGTGGTCGTGAGAATAACTATCAGAAATACGTTCGTACAGCAATTTATTAACAGTTGCTTAACAGGGATAACTGTGGTAGTATTTACGTAACGCCATCATTAATCTCTAACGGTTTAGCCCATCTAACTGGACCAAGGAATAAAGGAAATACATGATTACAACAGAGAAGAAGACTAAGATCGTTGCTGATCTGCAAAAAGACAAGAAGGACACTGGTTCACCTGCGGTACAGGTTGGCATTTTGACCGAGCGTATTAAGGAGATTACTGAACACCTTCAGACCAACAAGCACGACTTTATGGCACGCCGCGGTCTGTTGCAAATGGTTGGACAGCGCAAGCGTCTGCTCAAGTACATTGCCAGCAAAGACGGTGCAGCGTATCTCGCCTTGATCAAGAAACTCGGCATTCGCCGCTAATCTGCCCAGACTTTATTCCCGAGAATTCTCGGGATGAGCTTGTGCACATTAAACAAAAGATTATCGTTATAGAGCCACAGATATACTCCTGCTAGTTTTTAGCACAAGGGCAGAATGTATATTTGCACCCTGTAACGATATTGCTTGAAGAAAGGTTACCTCCGATATATGGGAACAATTAACCCTTACGGAAAAGACGTTATAAAAGTAGAAACAGACTGGTGTGGGCAAACGCTCTCCCTGGAAATTAACCGTGTTGGATTCCGCACATCGGCATCTGTTATTGTGCGCTACGGTGACACAGTGGTGCTTGGTACTGCTATGGTTGGCAAACAGCCAGTTACTATGGATTACTTCCCGTTGTCTATCGACTACGAAGAGAAGTTTTACGCAGCTGGCAAGATCAGCGGCAGCCGATTTATCAAGCGTGAAGGTCGCCCATCTGACGATGCGATCCTAATTGGTCGTTTGATCGACCGCCCCATCCGCCCGCTGTGGCCAAAGGGCTACCGTTACGAAGTGCAAGGCGTCGCCTCAGTACTGTCTATGGACCCAGCTTTTCGTCCAGACATGGTCGCAATGGTCGCTATGTCTACAGCGCTAATGCTAACCGGTGCGCCATTTGACGGTCCCGTAGCTGGATTACGTGTTGGGATCACCGAATCAGGTGAGTACCAGGCGTTTATGAGCGCCGAGGAATTGGACAAGAACGCATTGGATCTCGTGGTTGCTGGTAACGAAACCGGTGTCATGATGGTAGAAGCAGGTGCAAATGAAGCAACAGAAGAGCAAGTCATTGGTGCGATTGCGTGGGCACAGGAAAACATCCAGCCAGCAATCAAATTGCAGCAGGAACTCGTTAAGAAGGTTAATGTAACTGCTCAGGAATACGAATTAGTATTACCAAATGATGAAATCCAGGCAGAAGTCGACAAATGGGTCGACGGTAAACTAGGCGCCACACTTCGCAAGGCTTACCCAGAACGTAACGAGCTGGTTAACAGTCTGCGTACTGAATTCCACACAGTGATTGAAGAGAAACTAGGGGAGGTTTACGCCGGTCTAAAGGGTGAGTACGATGAAGCCTTCACGATGGCACTGCATAAGGATGTTCGTAGGGGCATTATCACTGATGGCGTGCGCCCTGATGGTCGTAGGCTGAACGAGATTCGTCCGTTATCAAGCGAAGTCGGGTTCCTCCCACGCGCACATGGTTCAAGCCTCTTTACACGTGGTATGACCCAGGCTATGAACATTGTCACGCTGGCACCACTCAGCTATGTGCAGCTGGTGGATTCAATGGAAAAGCAAGAAGAGCGCCGCTACATGCACCATTACAATGCACCAGGCTACACAGTTGGTGAAGTTCGCAGGCTCGGCTCACCAGGCCGCCGTGAAATTGGTCATGGCTACTTGGCAGAACGCGCAATTACTGCTGTACTGCCAACCGAGGCAGAGTTCCCGTACACCATCCGTTCAGTAACTGAAATCATGAGCCAAAACGGTTCAACCTCTATGGCAGCGACCTGTTCAAGTGTCTTGGCACTGATGGATGCAGGTGTGCCACTGAAGGCGCCAGTGTCTGGAATTGCTATGGGTCTAATGATCGATGGTGACAAGCCGTATGTTATGAGTGACATCGCTGATGCAGAGGATTTTGCGGGTGATATGGACTTTAAGGTAACTGGTACCAGCCAGGGTATTACCGCGCTGCAGATGGACATGAAGGTTCACGGCTTGCCAGTTTCTGTGCTCAAGCAAGCACTGGATCAAGGTAAGGTTGGTCGTGCAGAAATTCTTGAACACATGATTAGTATCATGCCAGAGCCTCGTAAGGAAATGAGCCCGTACGCACCACGTGTTGAAACCATGCAAATTAACCCCGACAAGATCCGTGAAATCATCGGCAAGGGTGGTGAAACGATCCAGCGTATTACTGCAGAAACCAAGACAGAGATCGACATCAAGGACGACGGTACCGTGATGATTGCTAGCCCAGACGGCGCTTCTATCGAGGCTGCTCGCCAGTGGATTGCCAGCATCGTCGAAGAACCAGAAATTGGTAGGATTTACGCCGACAAGCCAGTTGTCAGTGTCATGGACTTTGGAGCATTTGTGCAGATCATGCCAGGCAAGGATGGGCTTGTGCACATCAGCGAATTGTCAGAAGATCGTGTAGAAAAAACCAGCGATGTTGTGAAAGAAGGTGACAAAGTTACCGTAAAACTCGTTGCTATTGATGACCGTGGGCGGCTACAATTAAGTATGAAAGCAGCCGCAAGGGAAACCAAAAAGTAGGAGCAAGTCGTGCAAAAAGCAGCCAACCACTTCATTAACAAACCATGGAAACATCTGGCGGTAGCCGCTATATCTATAGCGCTATCGTATGCGTTGGTATCATGGGCAATTGATTCTGGACGGTTGACAGCCTACTTTGGATCAATCGTGCTGGGTATTGTGGCTATCCACCATACTTTCCGTGCAGCGAAGGGTTATGCAACAAAAAGATAAGTTTCTTGATCAAATTAGGACAGATATTGTCAATGATAATGTCTGTCCAGATTTGGCTAAGACAGCCAAGAACCTTGTTATGGGTGATGGAAACCCTGACGCAGACATCGTGTTTATTGGTGAAGCGCCGGGCAAGAATGAGGACGAACAAGGTCTGCCGTTCGTCGGTGCCAGTGGCAAGTTTCTAAGCGAGATGCTGGCTAGTATCGGGCTAGAACGAAGGGACATTTACATCACCAATATCGTAAAATACCGTCCGCCAAACAACCGTGATCCCTTGCCAGAAGAAAAAAAGAACTTTCTGCCGTATTTGCAGCGCCAGCTAGAAGTAATTGCCCCGAAGGTCGTTGTGACCCTTGGGCGCCATAGCACCAATTGCTTTTTGCCGGATCTACAAATAAGTAAATCCCACGGCGAACCAAAGCGAATAAAGCTTCAGTTCAAAGAAAACAGTGATGTTCTAGAAGTCGTCATCCTACCGCTGTATCACCCGGCAGCAGCACTATACAACGGGGGGATGCGTCAGACATTATTAGACGATTTCGCAAACATCCCAATTATCATCAAGAAAATTAATTAACACTTATTTCTAAAACGAAAGGAAATAAATGAACGAAAATAACAAACCGAAAGGTAACCCAAAACAGCCCAGAGCACCGCGCGGAGAAAACGCGCCAGCCCAGGCTAATGGTAACCCACGTGCATCACGTGGTGCTGCCATCCGTGCGCTACGTCGCACACAAGAAGATGCACACCGTATTGCTAATCAGTACCTCGATGCTGCAGGCAAGCAAGGAACTGAAAGCAAGGGGCGTGCTAACTTTATCGACGACAGTCCGCGCCTAAAAGTCATCGGGCTTGGTGGCATGGATGGTGGTGGTTCAAAGAACACCATGTTGGTTGAATATATGAATGACGCTGTCATTGTCGACTGTGGTAATGAACTAGGCGTAGATTTACCAGGTATTAACTATGGTATTGCCGACATGTCATACCTAGAAAGTATTCAGCACAAACTACGTGGCTACGTTATCACTCACGGTCACCTCGACCACATCGGTGGTTTACCGCACATCGTGCCAAGATTCCCGGCACCGATCTACGGTTCTAAATTTACCATTGGCCGTGTCGAAGAAATCTTTGAAAACTTTGGTCTGCCAATGCCAGAAGGCTTCGAGCTAAAGACTGTGGTAATGAACGAGACTACCCATGAACGACTCAAGGTGGGTCAGTTCTTTGTTGAGCTTGTCCGTGTGACACACTCAATCCCTGGTTCAACAATGGTGGTACTTGATACCCCAGTTGGTCGTATTATCAACACCGGCGACTTCCGTCTTGACCCTAACCCACTCGATCACGAACGAAGTGACCTAGAGCGGCTTGAGGAACTTGGTAATGAAGGTGTGTTGGCGCTGTTTTCAGAAAGCACCACATCTGACCGACCAGGTCGTACCCCATCAGAGAGCACGATTGAACAAAGCTTTATCGATATTATGGATCAAGCACCCGGTCGTATCTTTGCTGGGCTGTTTAGCACCAACATGAACCGCGTACAGATGATCGTAAATGCTGCCGTTCACCACAACCGCAAGGTTGCTATGGACGGACGCAGCATGGTTAGTACACTTGAAATGGCAGTACGTAATGGATTCTTCCGCGTACCAAAGGGTACTTTTGTACCAATCGCCAGCGTACCGCAGATGAAGGACAACGAAGTCGTCGTCGTCTGTACTGGTAGCCAGGGCGAGCCAAGCTCTGCCTTGCAGCGTATGGCAAGTGGCGATCACCGCCATATCAAACTAAAAGAACAAGATACTGTTATCCTCAGCTCTACGCCAATCCCAGAATCTGGTAACGACGCGCTAATTGGTACTATGGTCGACGGACTTGTTCGCAAAGGTGTGCACGTATTTGAACACCGCAATCACGATATTGACGGTGTGGGGCCATTGCACGTTTCTGGTCACGCATCGCATGACGAATACGCAGACATCATCCGTCTGACCAAACCCAAGTTCTTTATACCGATCTACGGTGCGTATCGAACAAAACAGCGTCACATTGATATTGCGATCGAAGAAGGTGTCCCGCGTAAACATTGTATAAATGCCGAAAACGGTGAAGTTATCGCATTTACTCCTGACACTATGGAAATAATTGGCGAAGTGCCGCACGGTACCGTTCTGGTTGACCAGACAGGTAGCGTGGTGAGCAACGTTGTTATTAAAGACCGATTGATGCTTGCCGAAGAAGGCATGGTTGCAATTGTGCTTACCGTGGATAAAAAAACCGGGAACCTTATGACTAGCCCAGACAGCATTACTCGCGGATTCATTTACATCCGTGATTCAGAGGAACTGATGAACAGCTTCCGTATTGAATTAAAGCGCGCCGTTCAACAGCGCTTCAAGCGAATTGACCTGGATCGTTTCAAAGCAGAATTAAAAGACCACGTTACACACTTCTTGTTCGAAAAGACGGGTCGTTCACCAATCGTTATCCCTGTAGTTAACGTGATCGGCGGTGGGGGCGGTCCAAAGGGCGGTGGTGACAACAAGCGTCAAAATGCCGGCAAGCCACAAGTTGAAATGTCACCAGAACAGATTGCTGTCGACCAACAAAAACGCTTCGAACAAATGCGTGCCAAGCTACTTGGCCAAGACGCCCGCACTGACTAGAACCTCCTGAGTCAGGCCCACTTTGCTACAATTAGTCTGATGGATAAGCTAACACCCGAGGTTATACGCGCTCAAAAAGGTATTAGCTTTGTGGGAGTTACGACCAGTTTTCTGTGTTATGACAAGACAGGTCAATTTGTTATGGCAAAACGAAGCAAGAACGCTCGTGATGAACAGGGAACGTGGGACCAGGGCGGTGGAGGCTTGAAATGGGGAGTTGCTGCCGAAGACAATGTTCGCAGGGAAGTATTAGAAGAATATGGAGCAAATGCTCAAAAAATAGATTTCTTAGGTTACAGAGATGTTTTTAGGACGTTACCTGATGGCACCAAGACCCACTGGCTTTTACTTTCCTTTGCGGTATTAGTGAACAGAGAAGAAGTCAGTAATAACGAACCGGAAATGATTGATGAAGTCGGGTGGTTTACGCGGGACACTCGCTAGACTGTAACATTTACGATTACAGCTTTTTATGCTATAATATAAGATTATGGATAAAAAACCTGGCAGAGATTCCTATGAATACTTGAGTCTCCACGATCGACCCGAGGACTATCGGCTACATACAGATCGCTTTTTAGCTGAAAAAGCGGAAAGTGATAGTCATCTTGACACGTTGATCACCGGTGTCAAAAAAGCAGAAGCACAGGTGGAAGCCACGCCAGATAATGATGCGCATCAAGCCGTTTTAGAGGCCGCCAAAGAGGGCCTGGCATTGTGCATAAAACGGAACGGATACGCTACTGAGTATCCAATACAAGATTACCCCAATATTCGACCCTAAACTCTTATACTGTTTGCATTTTGTTCGTATAATTATTGACGCCAATGCTATTTTGTGATAGAATATATCACATGAACTCACCTAACAATCCTACAGACCCACAACCAAACGGACCTGAAAAAATTGGCGATGTAATCGGGCGTGTAGTTGACGTAAAAGGCCAGCAAATACATGTAGACCCAGCAACTGAGGAACAGCGCGCTGCTGATGTAGAAGCGAAGAGAATAGAGCACTACGCTCGCAACTTAAAGGATCTGTTGGCGCAGCGCTGGCAAGCGCCAGACGACGCAGACCTTACCGAGCTTAGTGACGATATCCAAGAGACTCGTGAGCGATTCTGGACAGATACTAGACCAGATTACAAAGACGACTAAAACTGATATAATCACAAGCGAAACCATGGCAAAGAAAAAAACATCTAGAAAAAAGAAAACACAGCCAAAAGCACAGGAGCCTTCACTCTTTTGGTCTATTACCTGGGGCGTAATACTCCTAGTAGTTTCAATTTTGCTGTTACTGGGTGGCTTTGGGGCAGGCGGCACATTGCCGCAGGCGATGTATGACGGTGTTGCTAGCGCCTTTGGCTGGGTGGCATTTGTCGTGGCAATCGCACTACTGTATTTGGCGGTGCTCAAGTTTTTACACGAGGAAAAGAAGCTACCCAAGCTTAAATCTCTGTTTACCGTATTGTCACTGACATTCTTGTCTGGTCTTAGCTATGTACTGACAGCCGAAAAAGATGAACTAACAGGGGAATTCCTTACAGGCGGTGGGGGCACTGTAGGTGAGGCGGTTGGTGGCGCATCACTCGGCATGTTGGACGTGTTCCTATCGACAACTGTGCTCTTTATACTGCTGGCTGTTTCAATTTGTTTGGCTACCGGGACGCCACTCAAGTTGTTACTGAAGCCATTTAAGGCACTGTTCACGAAACGCGAAAAGAACGAAGACGAAATCACCGACCTAGCGGATCTGAAAGAGAAGCGAGGCTTTAAACTGAACGAAGGTGTGCCAACTATCCATCATGATGAAAAGGAAGACAAGCCACGTCCACGACTGAGCAGTCTCCGTAACTCGGCAGAGAAAATGACACCCGCAGAAAGCCACCCCGCACTTGTTACCCGTAGTGATACCGATTGGCAATTCCCGGGCATTAATTTACTCAATCAAAAGGTAGACAAGGCGGACGCCGGTGACGTGGAGGGCAACGCCCGCACTATTCGTGAAACGTTTGAACACTTTAATATTGACGTAGAGATGGAAGGCGCCAACGTTGGCCCACGTGTTACGCAGTACACATTGAAGCCACCAACGGGGGTTAAATTAACCAAAATTACCGCGCTGGAAAACAACTTGGCACTCGATCTAGCAGCGACCAGTATTCGTATGGAAGCCCCGATCCCAGGTAAACGCGCTGTTGGTATCGAGGTACCAAATGTGAAGCCAGCCATGGTTCGTATTGCCGGTGCCCTGCAATCGCGTGAGTGGGCGGATCTGAAGAGTCCGCTTGGTTTCGTGATTGGCAAGGACATCGCTGGTCAAACCGTTGTAGGTGACTTGGCAAAAATGCCGCATCTTTTGGTTGCTGGTCAGACTGGTTCTGGTAAATCAGTAATGATTAACGATATC
>CAZXBL010000031.1:0-12508 GCA_964638875.1 uncultured Candidatus Saccharibacteria bacterium
AATAAAATTGCACTCGTTAGCATTCCACAGGCTGAGCTCAATATATACAGCCCCCTGTATAACCCCGGACCACTTATCCAAACAGATATGCTACAAACCCAAGGCGTGCTGGTTGGTATTGTATTCAAAGTATATGACGACGGGAAAATTACCGGCATGATTCGTTGCAATGCAGGAGCAGAGATTGCCGGCAAAATTGCTGTGAAGTTTGGCGGCGGTGGACACGGCTTTGCAGCCGGATTTAAGATAGTAGATGGCAAACCATTTAGTGCTGTGAAATCAGAGTGTATTGCGTACGCCACTGAACTGCTTAATAATGTAGACCAAGGAAACGACCATGAAGTTACACAATACACTTTCTAGAGCTACGGATGATATTCAACCACTCGAAGGCACAAAGATTAAACTTTACACCTGTGGACTGACTGTTTATAGCCAACCTCACATTGGGAACTGGGTCGCTTACATTTATTGGGACATATTGGTGCGAACTTTAAGAAACTCAGGCTATGACGTTACTCACATTCAGAACATAACCGATGTCGGCCACCTGACTTCTGACGAAGATGCTGGCGAAGACAAAATGCTAAAAGGTGCCCTCAAAGAGGGGTTAACTGCATGGCAAGTTGCTGAAAAATACATTGCCATAGCTGATAAGGAAGCTTACAACCAATTGGGGCTTCTACGACCAAATCACATGCCTCGGGCAACAGAATACATCCCACAGCAGATCGCATTTGTACAGGAATTGGAGCGCAAGGAATATACATACGTAATCGCCGACGGAGTTTACTTTGATACCTCGAAACTTCAGAATTATGGGGAATTAGCACAACTAGACATTAAAGGGCTGCAGTTTGGCGCCCGCGTAGCTGATACCGGCAAAAAGAATCCAACTGACTTTGCTGTCTGGAAGTTCTCCGATCCTAGTGAAAAGCGTGACATGGAATGGGAAAGCCCTTGGGGCAAAGGCTTTCCGGGCTGGCATCTCGAATGTTCAGTTATGGCGCGCGAAATCCTTGGTGACCAGATAGATATCCATACCGGCGGTATAGATCACATCCCAGTTCATCACACCAACGAAATTGCTCAAACAGAGGCAGTGACCAACAAAAAATTCAGTAAATACTGGATGCACGCCAACCATATAAAAGTTGATGGCACCAAGATAAGTAAATCACTCGGTAATGGATACATTCTGAAAGATATCGTCGATAAAGGTTTTGACCTTCAGGCGTTCAAGCTTATGGTTCTGTCAAAACATTACCGCACTGAGGGCAACTTTACGTGGGAAATTTTAGAAGCTGCACAAAACCGTCTCAATAATTGGATGGCTGTTGCCGACTTGCAGCACCAGATAGGTGAGACAAGTGACCCAGCAGTAACATTAGACATATCTAATGTGCTGACACAGCTTCAAAATGACCTGAATACTGTTGGTGCTGTTTCAGCCATTGAGTCACTGCTCGCTGCAGCAATCGAGCCCGAAGCACGCCACAATCTCCCAGCAATAATTGAAGTCATCAGTGAGTTACTCGGCATAGATATCTCTAGGCCAGACATTACAGACGAACAGAAAGCATTACTTGCAGATCGCCAGCAAGCCAGAAGTGAAAATGATTGGAAACGATCTGACTCGTTACGCGACCAACTGCTTACCCAAGACATAGAGGTCAAGGACTCGCCACAAGGGCAGGTTTGGTCTAGAACCTAAGAACCCTCTACTTTACGGCAACAGAATTGATTTCTGCATTGTCGGTCGTAATATTGCCAGTAAAAGAATCAAATTCTATCTCCGGGTCATAGCCGTCCGTCTGGTCTTCGTATTTTATCTCAATAGTATTCGTATAAACTTTGTTGGTATTTATAACTTCACCGTTACCTTTTGTAAGTTCCAAGCTAACAACATCTGACAGTATATTGTTTTCGTCTACACAAACTACATCAATGATTGTTTCATCGTCGCTGTAATAGTAGGGGTCGTTGTCCAGTGAAGCCACTTGGACTTTATCATCATTCTTGCAGACGACGCCTACTTCCCATGTTTCTGCTGTAGCTTCACCACACCCCGTCAGGGCAGACAAACCAATTCCTGCAGCAACCACTCCACTTATATATTTAGGCACACGTAAGTACTCACTCATAATAATCTCCTTCATGAGGTTTTAAGTATATTTGAATAAGAAGATGATGAATGTTCGAACTAATTCTTCTGCCTGTATTTCTACAAAGCCTTACATCGTAACATTAAGTCAGTATTACTTCAAGTACTTAAGAGACAAAAACTTATTTGGATTCTTCTAGGGCTTTTTGGACTGTAGCTTTTGGCAATAGATTACGGCGACCGAGGTAATCAATAACAAGGATTCTCAGCGAACCAGCGACCGGGATTGCAACAAGACCACCAAGCAAGCCACCAAAGCTAACGCCAACAATCACCGACGCAAATACCAATAATGGTGACATGTTTGTAGAGTTTGACTGAATTCTAGGCTGCACAACATAGTTTTCAATTTGTTGGTAAAGAAAGTAATACAGTAATATGATAATGGCCGCGACCGGCGAAGTAAACAGCGCTACGGCACTGACGATAACCGCACCAATAGTATGACCAACCATCGGAATCAGACCGCAAATAAATACGATCACCATTAGGGCAACAGGGTAGCCAACACCAAGGATAAGCAGGGGCACTAGGATCATTATCGAGGCAATAGCCGCCAATAAGACCTGTCCGTTTACAAACCCCTTTACAACTCTATACATGTCCTCCATGAGGGCGTCTGCGTGTGCACGTTTGCTCTTTGGCAGCGTCCTCCTGAATAGGTCGATCCACCGCGGTCCTTCAATGAGCATCATAAATGTTAATACGAGGATGGTTAATATCGAGAAAATACTGCTGGATACTTTACTGACACCACTAACCGCGCCGGAGCCAACATTCTTGAGGCGATCAGAAAGCTGAGAAGAAAAATCTTCCACCTGATTCTCAAGATTATATTTGCGCACTAAGTTACCCAGAGTTGAGTTCTCATCACGCACATCTTCAACGATAGTTGGCGCGGCCTTGATGAAGTTATTTGTTTGTCGCACCAATGGTGGCACCAGACTGGCGATGAAGCCAGCTAAAAATGCAATGACAATAAAGAAAGAGACAGCTGTACCAATCGTACGACTGCCTTTGCGCTTGCCGGGGAGATGTTCTGCAATCCAGTGAACTGGGGCATTGAGAGCGAGTGTTAGAAAGAAAGCAGTAAATATCAGTACCAAGGCGTGAGTCGCTTTTTGAAGCGCAGCCAGGAATAGTAGCCAGAGCAACACGATCGCCAGGACCCTAATAACTGTTTTGGTTGATACGGTGAGTTCAGTAGTGTTTGCCATAATTAATCCTTATTATGCTGCTTTAATGCGCGTTTAGCAATTGCCATTTCGTAATACGAAATAAGTTTTGGGCCGACAACCTTAACATCAAACTGTGCTGAGTGCTTTTTGCCCCATTCGGCCAGCCTCTGGCGCTCTGCCGCATTTACGAGCAAAAAGGTAAGTTTTTCTGCCAGCACAGCCACATCTTTGGGGTCAAATAGGGTTTCTGGGAGGCTATCCATAACTGTGGCGTAGCCAGGGTTATTACCTGCCAGCACGGCACTATTTCCCGATGCCATTGCTTCTAACAGCACAATACCAAAGCTTTCACCGCTTGTGCTGGGAAACACTGATATATCTGCACTGGCATAATACCGGGGCTTTTCTTCCTCAGTGACAAAGCCAACAAATTCAACGACATCCATAAGGTTATTTTGTTCAACATACGACTCAAGCTCCGGCATCAACGAGCCCTTACCACAAACAACTAAGCGGAATTTTGGCAGCTGGGTACGATCTAATTGATTAATTGCTTGTAGTAAGTACTGGCAGCCTTTGCGCTCTACCAATCTGCCGAGAAACAGTATTGTTAGCCTGCCGTCATTTGCCCATTCGAACGGCTTGGCTTGTGCAAAACGCTCGCAACTAAACACATTCGGCAAAACCTCACTTGAAACCCCAAAAGTTTGCTTTTGAAAACTAGCTGCAGTGCTAGAAACCGACAATGCTATATCTAATCGCTTTAATGATGGCTTAAGCGATAAACCGAGTAATTTGTTAGCAATCGCTGCTAGCTTGTTATACGGCAAAATATGAAAGGTACTGATAATTGCGGTTTGACTACCCGCACGTTTAACTATGTACTGCGCCATTAATGGATGGTGGGGTGATTGTACATGCAGTACGTCAAACGGCTCACTACTAAGTAAGTCCTTAACATTTCTGTGACTAGCCAACAAGGGAATCGTCATTTTGTTGCCATTAAATGTAACGCTGATGTTCTTTGACAAACTATGAATATTCGGTAAGTCAGCACGCTTGGTTTCGCCAACCAGGTAGTGGACATCATGCCCTTCAGACCGCAACCAATCTCCTAGGCTTAATATATATTGTTGGACACCGTCTGGTGGGTCTAAAGAAGTATCTAGGACAAACCCTATCCGCAACTTATGCACCACACCCTCCTAGCCCAAACCAAGTGTGTGCTTGCAGGGTGTTCTTGGCATCCAGCACATTTTTCTGCTGCGGTGCTCCCGAGCAGTACTTTTTGTACAGCTCGGTCCGCTTCTCGCAGATAAAATGCACCGTATGTACAAGTGCAAAAGTTGCGATTTTAGGCTGCTTTGTCACGACGATTCTTGCAAGCCTCGTTATATAGCGCCTCGTATTGATCAACAATGTGGCGGTAATCAAACTGCTTCACATACGTATTTGCCCACGTTTGCCACATACTGCGGAGATCCTGATTGGTGAGAAAAATTTCTAGCCGGCGTGAAAAATCACTCGCATCCTTAGAGTTCACAATACCTAGCGCGCCGGTGTCTTTTAGCACTGTTTGGTAACCTGGGTTTGCACCCGCAACAACCGGCGTATCACACGCCATTGCCTCTAAAAGTACGATCCCAAAACTCTCGCCGTACAGGGCGGGTGAACAAAACACGTCTGCCTTTTGCATGAGCCTAATTTTTTCTGCCTCCTCAAGGTAACCAAGAAATTGCACATTTGGAATTTCTTGCTCAGCAACTAGTGTCTCAAGTTTCTCACGGTCCGGGCCCGTACCACCAATAAGCAGCTGCGCGTCCGGCATACGTTGTTGCAGCAATTTGAATGCACGAATAAGGTATTTAACCCCTTTCCGTTTTTCTAGTCGTCCAACATAAAAGATTGTCGGTTTATCAAACTTCGCCTTGATATCTGGCTTATATTTTGTGAGATCAATCCCGTTTGTGATCATATTAACGTCAACCTTGGCAAGGTGTCGTAGATACTGCGCAGCTGGGTCAGAAACAGCAGTAAAGAAATCAATATATTTCAGAATAGATTTTGTATAAGGTTTGATAACACGTTCGATTGTTTTGCTGACACGAGTGTCCGGCAGTCGTGCATGAAAAGTACCAATGTTAACCGCTTGACTACGACTGAGTAGCTGGCGGCTTACAATCGGAACCCAGGGCTCATGAATGTGCAAGACATCAAATTTCTCTTGTTCTAATACTGCTTCAATCTTTTCAGGGCTTGCAGTAACTGATATTTGTACGACAGTGTGCATAGGTGATTTAAAATCAGCGGAGCCGCCAATAAACAACATGCCCTTAGGAGTTTCGCCTTTGTAACTACGTGGCTGCGGCGTAATAATAACCGCGTCATGACCACGCTTGTTTAGCTCAGTCTGAGTAGCGGTAATATGTTCCTGTACACCGCCACCCTTGAACATGTCATAGGGCGAAAACAAACCTATTTTCATCTTGGTCTAAGTATACCAGACTGGGCTGTTTACTTCTGTGAAAGAACTGTTCGGATTTTCTTAGGGACAAGGGGGGCGGCTTCTTTCTTGGTCGCAAGAATGCTTGGCGCATGATTATCAAGATGTGACACTGCCAAATGGTAGTCTTTGAAGATAATTTTGAAATGTTGCTCAACCATATTGTTATCAAAGTACTTTTCGCCCGCAACTGCTACATGCCAAACCGGCAAAGCAACTTTTTTTCCCAGATTGTTTACGGTTAGCATTTCTACCGTCGTAGCCATATGTGTTCTAGCGTCATTGGCATGCCACAAATGAACCTCAAAATCCATTTGTCGATTAAACTCTTCTTTGTCAGTATTCTTGAACTTGTGCTTGGCGTTAGGAGTACGTGCATAAGCCGCACGGAGTATAGATGGGTGGAGCAAGACATTCTTAAAGAAAATTGATGGTATACGGTGTGACAAAAACCTTGATGCTAATACATAACCTGTGTGGCGGCGTTTGCTAAATGTAAAATCATCTTCATGAGCAAAACCGACGACACTTACCAGCAGATCAACTTTGTTTACTAAATCCGGGTAGCGCTGGAGCATCCTGGTGGCAACAATGAAACCAAAGGATAAGCCAGCAATTGTAACACGGCGACGCTTATAGTGTAGTTTTACGAAAGTTGCCAGGTAATCGGCGAGCGTATCCAACGTAGGTTTTTGGCCAATCTTGTATAGACTGTCCATACCGCCAAACCCGGGCAAGTCAGGCACCGTGACTGCACCGTAATCGTTCAAAACTTGAATCAGTCCCCACCAACGTTCAATGGTTGAATGATGTCCATATACAAACAAAATTTCACGGCTACGATTCGCAGGCGTAGGCATGCGTAGCATACGACCATTCAGGCCATTAATATATATAGGAACAATGTAGTCTGCAGGACTACTGGTTTTTTCAGACATCTTGCTCGTTATTGTAATACATTTTTCTTCTGTTTACAGTGGTAATTTTAGAAACGGGGCATAAGTCGCCATAAAAGAGTTGGCTTAGTGGTATTTTGAGTAATAACGACATCACTGGTGAGGCTATCGCGGCCTGCATCAACTTTAATTGATCCAACTTTTGTATTAGCTGACATATCTCCGTTCGGTGTGTCTATTTTTAGTTCAGTGCCTACTGATGAGTCCTGCCAGACGATGCCCCGAAGATCAGACTGCACTTTCAGTGGGATTGATTTGGCCCACGGTTGTTTATAGGTGCCTACCTGGTCACCAGCTTTAGCTACTGTTACCTCAGAAAAGCCTGAAAGCACTGATTGCACCAGGGGCACAGAATCCCGTAGGGCAACAGACAAGTTAGGCGCACCCATAATCACGCTGACCGCTGTAATCTTTTTGCCGCTAATCTCCCTAACTGCTGCAGCCATGAATACGCCACCCGCTTCTTCAGTATTGCCAGTCTTAACTCCAATAATTCCGTTTCGACCAAGCAACATATTAACGTTATAAATACGCCCGGCGACAGGGATGTCTGCTTCCTTCTGGGCGGCAATTTCTGCAATTACGGGATTGTCCATCGCATTTACTGCCAGCTTCACCAAATCTTCGGACGTACTCATTGTTTTGGGTGAGTACCCGCTAGCATCGTCAAAAACCGTCTTTGTCATACCAAGTGATTTAGCAAAGTTATTTACAAAGCGGAGGTAATTTTCATCTGACCCGTATGCCCACCTTGCTAATGTATGGGCCATGTTATTGGCAGAGGGGAGGAGGAGAGCTTGTAATGCCTCGTATTGAGTTATTTCCTCGCCCAAAGTCACGGGTACGTTAGAACCATCCATAGCTACCGTACGGTTGTACTCCTCGACGTCTTCCTCCGTGATTGTAATAGTTGGACCTTGCTGTCCAACTTTTAGCGGTTTCTGTTTCAAAACTGCCAAAGCAGTCATGACTTTCGCAACACTTGCAGTCGGCAAGGCTTTTTGTTCACCTTGGCTACCTAGCGTACCGTAGCCCACAGCACCGATAGAAGCCTGACCATACGATGGCCACTGGATAGCTACCGCCTGAGATTTAGTTGGGATGGTTGGCTGCGAGCTAGCAGTAGCTGCAGGCAAGGGTCTTCCCAACATTACGGCTACATATGCAGCGGCTACGAACAAAATAGCAATTCGGAAAAATGCCGGTTTGCGACGTTTTTTTGGATGCTTCACGCCTTTAAAAGCATGTGGTTCAACTACCCTCATAAGTTACTCCTCATTATACCGAACATAACCATGTTACGTACAGCCCATTTGTGATTGTGTTATAACTGTTTTTAAGGTAGAATCTACCACTGTATCAGCATTAAAATTGTGGAAGCGATTCTCGCTCCATATTAACAAGTTAATAAATGATTTCTGGCTCATTAGGGCGTCGCCAAGTGGTAAGGCACCAGTTTTTGGTACTGGCATTCGGGGGTTCGAATCCCTCCGCCCTAGCCAGAAATCATTTATGAACTAAGCCCTCCTGCTCAGCTTTTAGGCTCGCCAGCAAGTGAATTTTTAGCATGCTTATTCAAGGTGATACGTGTAGCATTTTGCCATAAATGTAACCTACCAGTATTGACATAACCGCAAAACACTGTAAGATGGTATCTTGTGCATCTAGTGTGATGAGAGCACATCGGGACGCTATATATAGTAATTAAAGCCTAGTGTCCTCAAGAATTAGAAAATCAGGAGGGTAAAATATCAATGTATAAATCCGCACTTGCGGGACTATTTTTGTGTGTGGCTGTTTTTGCTGCAACGAGTAGTTCTAGCGTCAATGCAGAAGCGTTAAGTATAAATAAGACAACACAGCTGCAACCACCATTGACCGAAGTTCTGGAAGAATCTATTGAATCAAGTAAACCAGAAGCAGCTCCAGTTTCAGAGCAGCCAATTAATGTAACTCATACGGTGAAGGAGCAAGAGTCTCTTGAGGGTATTGCTAAGCAATATCAAACCACTTGGAAGCGATTATTTGATAAGAACACTACTATTTCTGATCCAAATATCATCACGGTAGGTCAAGCAGTTGCCATCCCTGCAGGGCATGAAATATTGACAGAGCGACCAGTACCAAAAATTGCCCCCGCGCCAGCAGCAGGAACGAGTAAAGTGGCGACGACTAAGCCGAGTGTAAGCAGTAGCAGCTACACACCTCCACAGGGAAGTTCTGTGGGCAATCGTTATACGCCAGGCTACTGTACATGGTATGTCAAAAACATGCGCCCCGGTCTACCCAACAACCTCGGTAACGCAAATACATGGGTTTCCAGGGCTGCTGCACAAGGGATGGCAACCGGCAGTGCACCACAAGCCGGTGCAGTAGGTCAACGTGGTATGCATGTAGTATATGTTGAATCAGTAAATGCTGACGGCACTGTTACAATCAGTGAGATGAATCACAAGGGCGTATACGTTCGTACTGTGCGTACATTACCTGCAAGCTACTTTACCTATATTTACTAACAGTAAGTACCCCCATCAAATATATTAAAAGACCTCTTTAGGGGGGTCTTTTTTATTGCAAGAAAGAGCTGAATGAGGATTTGGCGATTTGAGTGAAAACATCTACACCCGATGTAGTGTTGTAGGTGCCAGTTCGGGATTTAGTGAAGATAACTAAGACGTAGGGACGGTCGCCGTTATCAATAATTGTTGCATCGTGCACGCGGTCATTTAGAAAACCAGGTTTATGGTAGACCTTTACGTCATCCGGTGCAACGTCAGAGACGTAAGGAACCAATTTTGCACGCTGCATATACGAAAGAAGTAGGGCAGTGTGCTCGTCATTCAGTAGCCGCTTCTGATAGAAGTTAGACAGCAGTTTTGCAAGGTTAGCGGGTGTAACGGTGTTTTTACCAGGATCATAGTCAGTAAAGCCGATTGTTTGTGCGTAAGCTGCCAGTTCTTCATGGCTAAGGATCGTGTTATTGAAATCGTGCCATGCTTCATTGTCGCTCTCTACAATCATTGCCTCTAATGCCGCCTGAGCTGTTCGCGCTCCGACTTTGTCAGTCATTTTAGCATTACCTGACTCTACTTCATGCAAGAACGCCGTGGCAGTAAGCAGCTTAGCAGTACTGGCTGCTACAAAAGGAACTTGCACACCATAGTCACCAGTTTCCCCAGTTTTAATATCAACCCAGGAAACACCGATGTCCATTGACGGATACTTACTAATCACTGCGTTGACGTCGCTTGCAAAAGGAGTGTGGTCCAGTGACTTGATCGGTTCTGGCTCTGGCTGTTTCATTGCTTGCGCCTCCTGCACACTTACCCCCAAGGTTTTAGGATCACCAGACTGAGGAGTTAATAGCATAAATCCTGCAACCCCTAACACAAAGATTGCCGCAAAAAACCTTCCGAAGTTGCGGGCAACACTGTGTCCGCTAGTTCTAGGGTTAGTCCGGGTACCATGAGCCCGGTACGGGTAGCTAATGCTACGCACTAATTCAGGTGACGTTTGTTTGGGATGCGAGAATGACATAATTTTGATCTAACCCATACATTGTACCTTAAAATGCATACGCTTTCGAGTAACAAATACAAGCATAAGCACGAAATTCTCATAGCAACACAGTAAGAAATGTTACTGAGTAATACCTAAGGGTTGTCTAGTATACAAGTACAAGGAGGGCAGAGGGATGACAAAAAAGGCTAAGAACTCAAACGAATTCACAGCTAAAGATGTAGCAAAGAGTTCGCAAACTTGGAACAAATATCTGCTTTATTAAGCAAATATTCAATGTAATGTATTTAACAGCATAAGCATTATTAATCGCATACGATAAACATACTTAAGGTGAGGGGAACATAAAGTGAGTAAAAGCATACTACGAAACGTAAGTGCAAAAGACGCAGCATCATTTGATGATTTTTACGAGGAAATCTCAAGCAACTGGCAGGCTAGGGCCGAGGATCTTATCCGCCGTCGTGACGCAAAGCTCAAGCGCAGAGGTATTTGATACAGTCTAAGGAATTAAAAAGTGCTCTCCGTATCGCATGGTGAGCACTTTTTATTTGTCTTAAAACTAGTTGCTAGGCTTTTGCGACTGTCTTTGCCTTGTAGTAGTCCCTGATCTGGAACAAGAAGTAGAAACCGATTGCTGCCCCGATTAGGTTCAGGACAAAACTACCGACACCGTAGTTGTACATAAATATACTTACGACTGCATACGCGATTTGTAATAAAGATACGAGGAATAGTAGCTCCCAGCCCCGTCGCTGTCTGTTTTTGAGTGGTGAAAATGCCAGCAACATCAATACTGCCTCTACTGCAAGCATCGCAACACCAACGTAGATTATTGTCTTGTCTGTACTGCTTAGACCCACGGATGCGTTGGTGTAGTACTGTGAAAATGAGTTAACAAAATCAGATACTTGGTTCAATTTATCAATAGATCGCCACAGCGCATAAGCTGCCCATAGCTGTAAGATGCCCAGCACCAGCACCACGTACGGCCAATATTCCACAATTGTGTCTTTTGCTTTCTTTGGTAATGCAGGCGCACCCTTATAGATGTCTGCTAATTTATTTTCTAATTCCCGCATAGTATCTCCTTATATATACATTCAGCATATTCCTGTCCAGTTATCAGCGCAAGTATTTTCTACATCACCCCCAGTTAATTATGTAAAACGGTATACGAGTAGAGCGGAGGAAAGTGAAGTTTACTTCTACTTTCCGAGCACTAAGACGTAAACGAAGTTATAATGTTAAGTAATGAGTTTTGAGCTAAACGAAGGGCAACAGAAAGTAGTAGACCATAACAATGGTCCTCTTTTAGTAGTAGCGGGGGCGGGTACTGGTAAAACCCGAGTTATAGTTGAGAAGATTAATCAGCTACTCGACAGGGGCGCCAACCCGGATAGCATCTTAGCCGTCACATTCACTGAAAAAGCAGCTGCTGAGATGTTAGAACGCGTACTAGAAAGTCATACCGAGCTACTACCCGAGCTAGCGATAATGACTTTCAACGGGTTTGGTGATGCAGTACTACGTGAGTTCGGCATCCATATTGGCTTGCCACGGAATTTCAGGTTGCTAGGCGACCAGGCGCAAGTAGTATTCTTCCGCGAACGAATCGATGAGTTCCAGCTTGACTACTTTTTACCATTAACATCATCACCTGATGGTATTATCAGTGATATTTTGGAGCTTTTTGGCCGCCTGAAGCAGAACATCATTACCCCTGAAAGCTACCAAGCTTTTGCCGCTGAACTCCCAACAGGTGATGAAACAGACACCTTACACAAACGTAAACATGAAGAACTCGCCGAGGCCTATGCCACATATACTCGATTAGCAAGAACTGAAAACGTGATTGATTATGATGATCAAATTTTTATGACTATCCAGCTCTTAGAACAGCGACCAAATATACGGCAGCGACTGCAGCAGCGCTATCAAACCCTCTTTATTGATGAGTTTCAAGACACTAACCCCATGCAATCACGTCTGATCGACCTTCTGTATGCAGGCAAACCGCAGAGTCTGATCGTTGTCGGGGATGATGACCAATCTATATATGGATGGCGTGGTGCAACATTGCAGAATATCCTAAGTTTTAAAGAACGCTACACTGACGCTAAACAGGCAGCTCTCACTGTTAATTATCGAAGCGGCCAAGCTATACTTGATGCTGCCTATAAATTAA
>CAZXBL010000032.1:0-401 GCA_964638875.1 uncultured Candidatus Saccharibacteria bacterium
CTGGTCTAACACTCGCTATCCAGTCAAAGCCCTCTTCATGAGTAGGCCGCTGTAAACTAAGCTCTTTGTCTGCCTGCTGTATGAAAGCACTCGTCATTTGAACTGTTCTCATAGAGTTTCTTTCAAAAGCCATACCTAAAGGAGTATCCATTATAACCGCCCCCACCGTTAGGGCACCCATAGCTATGTAGTGACTAATGTCCAGCATGCGTTTCTCGCTGTCAATATTCGGTCCATCAACTATCGCGAGCTTAGCAGATTGAAGGTTGTCCCTAACCTGCCTGTACATCTCTTTGTTCGCAAGCTCATCGAGATGTTGTCGGGCGCGTAGACTAGCAACGCGCTCTCTGATGCGATTACTGTCTACAACTGGCGCGTTGGGCCCGCCCAACCATGCGACC
>CAZXBL010000032.1:411-11647 GCA_964638875.1 uncultured Candidatus Saccharibacteria bacterium
GTTCTAAGAAGGTCGATTGACCGCTTGCCGGGATACCAAGACCTATAACAACCAGTGGTTTCACTGATTTTTCTATTTGTTCTCTTACCTTGTACGCCTCTGGACTTGCAGTATACATATGGTAACATTATACCATATTTGTCAAGTCTTCCCCATAACTTTAGGCGTTTTTGGTGCCTTTGGTAACTTCTTGTGCGGTGATTATGGCGTTACGGAGTTCTGTGCTGATGTCTTGCATGCCACCAGGTGAGTGTGGGATTAGAATGGTGTTGCTCTTGCCTGACAAACCAATGTCTTTGATAGTGTCAAAGTACTGTGTCATCAATACAAGGTTCATAACGTCCTCTGCCTTGGTACCTTGGATAGAACTGTTAAAGCTCTCTACTGATTCTTTGAGACCTTCAATGATGGCTTTACGTTGATTGGCGATACCCTGTCCCTGCAATGCTTTACTTTCGGCTTCACCTTCGGCGGCTTTAACTACACGGATCTTGTCGGCCTCTGCTTGCTGAACGGCTGCTTCCCGCAAACGCTGGGCAGCGTTGATCTCGTTCATGCTGGTTTTTACGTTTGCATCTGGGTCAATGTCAGTCACCAGCGCCTTGATAATACCGTAACCAAAGTCGTCCATAACCTGGTCGAGTTCTGTTTTAACAGCTAGGGCAATATCATCCTTTTTCTCGAATAAATCATCAAGAATCATGCTGGGCACTCGTGCACGAACGGTGTCAAAGACGAATGAAGTAATTTGCGCCTGAGCATTCTGGAGCTTATAAAAAGCGTCGACTACCTTGTCTGGTAATACATAGTACTGGACACTAACGACGACAAACACAAACACATTATCTTTGGTTTTGGTCTCTACACGAACGTCCAACTGCTGAATACGCAAGCTGGCACGCCCAGCAATACGGTCAATTAATGGGATTTTGATGTTCAAGCCTGAGCTTGCAATGCGATTAAACTTGCCAAATCTCTCTACTACAGCCGAAGTCTGCTGTTTCACGATAAAGAATCCGTCCAGTAATATCGCGATAAATACAATAATCGCAACGAATGTTATCCAACCCACGATCTGACCTCCTTGGTTTATTACTTCAAATTATACATTAAAAGCTCAGTTAAGTCGTTGGTTTACCAAAGTAAAAGACCCCGGACGGGGTCTTTTACTTTGGTGCGGACGAAAGGACTTGAACCTTCACACCTTACGGCACCAGCTCCTAAAACTAGCGTGTCTACCAATTCCACCACG
This sequence comes from uncultured Candidatus Saccharibacteria bacterium, assembly GCA_964638875.1. Lineage (GTDB taxonomy): Bacteria > Patescibacteriota > Saccharimonadia > Saccharimonadales > JALRHH01 > JALRHH01. Next base: position 1,664 of record CAZXBL010000032.1, read on the forward strand.
TCCGCATGATGAGGACCGCAGTATTATACACAATTACTGTAGTATTTTCGATCTATTTCTTGAAATTTTTATCGAACGAGCCAGGGCGATCATCCCTTCAGTCGGTATTCGCATACAATCAGTGTCATCGACAAGAGCATAGCCATGGTCAACACCTATCTCGAATCCCTTTTGATTCATGGCACGAGTAGTAAAATATGTAGCTTTTGGCATAGCGGCATCTGAGGTGTCATGGATCAAACGCACAAGTTGGCTACCGATTCGGTAACCCCTATACCCATCATAGACTCTGGCCATCATCTCAAATGAAGCGCCGCCGACTTCTGAGGCCGTTTTGCGGCACATCGCAACGCCAGCAATGTCGTTTGCTTCAGTAACAGCTGTAAGCATAATGTTAGCCGGATTTTGTGCAAAGCGTTCAGCCCCTATAGCTGGCTGGCAAAAGCGTACTCGTTCGTCGTCCTCTGCCCACTCCTGCATAAAAGCTTGTTCTGACTTCTCGAAAAGAATCTCAAATTTTTCACGGGAAGCGCCTTGTTCAAATCGAATCTTACCAAGATCCGGGACATTCATTACGTCAACATCAAATATACTCATAGAACCCATGTTGAATTTTTATATCACAAAGCACTTCAGGTTCAAACCTTAAGTAATATTTTTATAAACATGTAATGTTGCGTCGCCATAGTTCTTTTTTGCAAGTAGTTTATATGTCTTTGGCAGTATAAGACGTGCTGTTGGCGGGAGCGAGTAAACGAGTATACCGCCCGGTTTTACTATCTCGGGCAGCTTATCTAGCGTCTTGAATACGAGATCGTCATATGGTGGGTCGGCAACAACTATATCGAACCTATCATTAGTGCGGTTCAGCCAGCTGTGCACATACATCTTGTGAGTTTTTACTTGTCCGCTCAAATTCAGATTTTCTATATTCTTCACAATGACCGGATAGGCTACCTTGTCTGCCTCAATCGCAACTGAGCTGGCAGCACCCCGGCTAATCGCCTCAAAACTGATCGCACCTGTGCCCGCGTATAGATCAGCAACGCTCTGACCTTCGATATCGCCAAGCATATTGAACAATGCGCCTCGGATTTTGTCACTCATTGGGTGAGTGTGATGCCCTCGGGGCGACTCAAACGTCAAACCCCCGAGTTTTCCAGCAATAATTCTCATTCCACAACCTTCGCACCTGAGTGTCCGGTGCATTTTCTCAGCGAGCAACGGACCGAGCCGTACATACGTACCCTGAAGGGAGTAGCACAGTTGAAAAATGTGCTGGGCGCCAAGAGCCCTTTACAAGAGCAGACTTGTTCTGTGCTGGGAAAGGGCGGTGCGTAGGTTGTGCTCATTCGGCAAGTCCTGCGTCAATTGCAGCGCTATACCAAGCGAGTGTAATGGTCTTGATCAAAATCGGTGCCAGTTTATAACGGACCCGGTATGCTAGGCGTAAATTCCAGCCAGATTCATAGTAGTCATCAAATAGACCAAGCACTGCGATCTCACGTGAGGTTTGCACGAAGTAGTCGCGGAGACCTAGTCGACGTATTTCTGCGATGTCTTGGTTCGTTGGCAACGCATCAGTAAAACTCATTGGTGCGATGATTGCTGAAAAGCCCCACTCGAAACTACCATGGGTTGTCATCAGGCCCTTTGTCCCCCACATGCGCCAGTTATTCATGATAAGTTCTGAAGTAGTGTCACCATGCATCACAAGTTTTTCTTTGATAGTCGTGCGTGTTTCGTTGCCGGCACCTTTCCGCAATTTATCCACCTCTTCTTCATAGGGGAAATGATGCGCTGGCGTCATTCCGTCTACTAATGCATGTGCTAGCCAGGCGGATTCAAATGCTGCCCGTTCGGTGTTACCCGCCTTCAGTTCCCTTACTAAGCTATTGTAGTGTTCCACTATAAGATCAAGTAATTGGGTGTCTTCTGGCTCAAATGGGTTGAAATAGTGCCATGGTTCATCCTTTGCAGGACTTTTACGTTTAATACCATCTGGGCCGTTTTTGCCTTCAAAATGCAGGATCTGTCGAATGGTAGGGAATGAGCTGTCAGTGGGGAGCATCAACTTAAGATGTCTACGTGCAACCCGGTCCACTTTTTGGTGGGCACCGAGTACTCTACCCGAATATTTTGTGAGCGTAGTTCCGCTGTACACGTTATTTACACCTTTATCTAATTTAGATTTGTGACCGCTCGCAGCTTTTGCACACGGTCATATAACTCTTTATATTGTATCAAATCTTCGCCTTTATCGATGAATTCAGCAGCGCTGTTACGAGCCGCCGCTATCAGTTTAGTGTCAGTCAGCTTGGCAATACGCAGGTCAAGCTGGCCGTGCTGCATCGTGCCATAGATTGCACCTGGGCCTCGAATCTCAAGGTCTAGTTCCGCAAGTGCAAAGCCGTCGCTACTCGTTTCTAGCGCACGCAAGCGCTTGCTGGGCGCCTTACTGTCACTCATCATGAGGTAGCAGTATCCTTGGTCGTCACTCCGCCCAACTCTGCCACGAAGTTGATGGATTTGTGCCAAGCCAAACCTTTCAGCATTCTCTACCAACATAACGGTTGCATTAGGCACATTAACGCCAACTTCAATTACGGTAGTAGCTACTAGGATATCTAAGTCGTGTTTCGCAAACTGTTGCATCACCGCATCTTTTTGATCAGGTTTCATCTTTCCATGCAACAGACCAACACGGTACTTTTTAAAAGGACCTTTGCGTAGTTCTTCATAAGTTTCCTCGGCAGATTTTGCGGGCAAAACATCTGATTCCGACACCAGTGGGCATACCACAAACATCTGGCGTCCTGCATGTAATTCAGCTTCTATTTTTTCATACAATTGTTTACGTGAATTAGGTGAAACCAGCTTGGTAATTATAGGTTTCCGTCCCGCGGGTTTGGAGGCTATCACAGATATGTCCAGCTCGCCGTACAGTGTCAAGGCAAGGCTGCGTGGAATTGGTGTAGCAGTCATATTAAGCACATGTAACGCGTGCCCTGCCTTAGCCTGCAGTTTCTTGCGTTGTTCTACGCCAAAACGATGCTGCTCATCGACAACCACCAGACCAAGCTGGTGCATATCAACTTTGTCTTGAATGAGGGCATGCGTACCGACCATTAACTGGACGTCACCTGCTTTGATCCGGTCGTGCATTTGCTTCTTTTGGGGAGGTTTCAGACCACCTACCAATAATCCTACCGTGTGACCATATCCAAGCGGTTGCAGCATATCTGACAATGACTCCGCGTGCTGGCGTGCTAGTAGCTCAGTTGGTGCCATAACGGCTACCTGAAAGCCCTGTTTGATCGCCATCATAGCTGCCATAGCCGCAACAACGGTTTTTCCAGAGCCAACGTCGCCCTCTACGAGCCGATTCATCGGCTGCGTTTTTTCTAAATCCTTATATATTTGCCAGACAACTTTTCGTTGATCATCAGTTAATTTGAACGGCAGGTGCGACACGAAATCTTTTGCTAACTGTTCGTTAAAACCAATAGCCACAGCTGTTTCAAGGAGCAGCTCCCTCTTATTCAATAGGGCAGCCATTGCTAAACCAAATACTTCTTCAAACCCAAGCCGTTTTCTGGCTGCTTGTAAATGTTCAGGACTTTTCGGAAAGTGGAGCATCTCTATTGCCTCTGCCCTACTCATGAGCGAGTACTGCTTCACTATCCAAGCAGGAAGTGTTTCAGGCAGCGTACGTATCAACGGTATTGTTTGGCTGAGTACTTTTCTGATCTGCGAAGATTTTAACCCCTTAGTTTCTCGGTAAATAGGAATAATTCTAGCGGTATTTACAGGGAATTCACTGACAAGTTCCATGGAAGGGCTCGTGATACTAAATCTCCCGGCTTTCAATGCAAACTCACCAGATATAAAGTAATCCTGATCCCGCTTTGTGCCTGTCTCCCTATACGGCTGGTTGAACCAGACTAGCTTCACACTGCCTGTATTGTCAGAGGCAACCGCCTCAGTGACATGCATTCCACGCCGAACATATCTGCCTTTAACTTGCTTGATGACTGCCTGAATAGTGACTGGACCCGGTGCCATATTGTTAATCGATGTCACCATTGAATAATCGTCGTAACGACGCGGAAAGTAATCAATTAGTTCAGCAATCGTGGCAACACCAATACCAGCAAACTTCTTGGCAAGCTGCTCTCCCACACCTTTAACATCAGTCAACGGACTATTTGATACCATTGCCACTCATTATAGGCTATGAGTTAAATGGCTGCGGAATTTCCTGGTCTTTGTATGGTGTAAAATGTCGCATCGCGCTTCTATCTAAGGCTAGTCGGATTATGGCTATAGCGGGGTTATAAGAGGTGGCGTTCTTGTATAACAACTCAGAAAGTGCGTTTTCGGCGTAGCTTATTCTGCGTGAAACATCAGCTGTGGGTTGTCCGAATTCTTGTACGGCCTGAGCAAACTCGGCTGAAGCGGCAAGTTGTTCGCGGCAAACCTCCCCCACTACTCCCGGTAGTACTTTTGCCTGCTCGGCAATGGCATCGTAATCTTCGTCTGTAAGCCTACCGCCCAGTATAACGACAACGCTGTCGGGCCCCATACTAACCGGTTCGGTCGTTGGGTCAACATCCATCTGTACACGAACATCCAGCTTTGACTCATCTGCTGGAACGATCAAGCTAAACTCTCTTCCCATACTTAGTCGTAAAGTTTTTTCAGTCTGCATTCCAAGTTCAATCTCACGGAGCTGGCGCCTAATCATCAACTCATCTAGCATGTCCTGCACTACGGTTTTGCGCACTTGGTCAACTATTTCCGGATCAGTAAGCATGGTTTGTGCGGCACTTTTCTCTGAAGTGTGCAATAGGAAAAGCCCGTCAATGAACTCATCATCAATAGGAACTACAATTCTTTGATCAACAACGATATCTTTAACGGCAGCTACATCATCTTCTTGGAAGTATAGTGAACTAAGTCTTTGCTTGCTTTCAACAAACCGCTGCTTTGCTAGCTTATCTGCGGCAATTAAATGATTATCCAGAGCATTAATTTGTCCAGCGATTTCATTATTTGCAGTGGTTACGTACGATTCAACTGAAAATATATTATTAAAAATATATGCGTTTTCAACTTCCTCTGGCGGAATATTTTCATAAGTACGAGACATAAGATGTATATTATACCATCCTTGTCAAGTTATGTCTATTATTTAGCTTTGCGAACGAGGAAGAAGACAGATGGGCCAAAGTAGGTTTTTGCCAATGTGGGCTGTAACAACTTTTCGGTCACAAGCATGGCACCCTTTGGTACTAACTTTTTGAGGCTTGGGCTGCGTAGGTTAGAAACAGACAATGTTTTTTCTACCTTGAGGCCGGCATGAGCAAGCTGTTTGATAACAGTTTTAGGGTTGTGGTTAACGAAATCTATCTCGCCTTTTTTCTTCTTGTACTCCTCTGAACGAATATCGACAGGTTCTGTTGGTAGCTTCTTGCCCTTAACAAAGTGCTTTAAGCGGTTACGTCCATGTGCGTAGTTGGCAACCTCCAGGATGATGTAACCATCATCTGATAGTACGCGTGCTAATTCAGAAAATTCCACTTTAGGATCTGGGATGTGGTGCATCACGCGGATCATAGTAATAAGATCAAGTGACCCATCCTTGAATTTAAGATCATCTGCCTGTGTCAGCAGACGATCGACTTCTGGGTGACCTTTCAGGAAGTCTTTGGCAATGTCTAATTGTTGCTGTGAAGGCTCTGCAAGAGTGACCTTATCGGCAAATGCCTTCAGAAACACACAGAGGCGTCCGTAGCCTCCGCCGATGTCGGCAGCATGCTTGAATCGCTTGGCGCCGATTAGACGGCGGATAGCAATTTGCTCTGAGGCATGTTCATAATCACGACCATCCCAGTAACGAAGATAGTTATGTTCTGGGTCATTATATTGGTCGGCTTTTTTGCGCTTCGCTTTTGAGAGGGGAACATCCCCTCTCAACGCGCCGGCAGCGGAATGAATCCGCTTGTCGGGCTGCTCTCCCCTGGATCGGGGAACTGCGGCTTTTTTCTTGGTTGTGGTGGAATTCTTATTCATACGTGTAAGAGTATACCTTATTTAGGCTGGCGAACGAGTACAAAGTTATACTTACCCTTTTTAATAAGGGAGGTTTTGCTTAACATAACGTCCTCATCGATTTTTTGCCCGTTTACGGATACTCCACCACCTTCAATTAGCTTTCGCCCCTTCCCTAGACTTTCAACCAACCCGGCTTTCTGTAATATCGCTGATACCATTTCAGTTGCACTGATATCTTTGCCACCAGAAGAAGTGGGAACCAAGTCAACTACAGGAATTTCACCCTCAAGCACCTGTAGGTCTCCTGGTGTCAGCTCGGCAAAATCAACGCCGCCGAACAACACACCAACAACACGTACTACTCCATCAGCACGTTCTTTGCCGTGCACAAGCTTTGTTACTTGGTACGCCAATGTTCGCTGTGCTAGCCGGCTTGATCGGTCAGTCTCAAACTCAGCTAAAATCTTTTCAATTTCTTCTTTATTAAGGATTGTGTAAATCTTCAAATAATCAGCCACGCCATCGTCGTCTACATTTAGCCAGAACTGATAAAACTTGTAGGCACTAGTCAACGTGGGATCCAACCAGACAGCTCCATCCTCTGATTTACCAAACTTCACACCAGTTGTCTTATTAATAACGAGTGGAGCGCTCCACACATGTGCTTCAGCCCCTTCAATACGGCGAATCAAATCAACACCTGCAATGCTGTTGCCCCACTGATCAGCGCCACAAATTTGCAAAGTTACGTCTTTTTCGCGGTTTAAATGCACAAAGTCAAAACCTTGTATTAATGAGTAGCTAAACTCTGCGTAGCTGATGCCGACGCCGTCTTCGCCAAGTCGTGACTGCACAAACTCACGCCCCAACATAACGCGCATTGGCACGTGTTTACCTACCTCGCGCAGAAACTGCAGATAGCCGATATCTTTAAACCAGTCATAGTTGTCCACGAGCTCAAATGACTGATCACCCAAAACTTGCTTATATTGTGCTGCAATCGCCTTCTTATTAGAATCGATCTGCTCGAGAGTCAGTAGGTCACGTTCTTGCTTCTTACCATCTGGATCACCGATCATGCCAGTTGCGCCCCCAACAAGCAGAATCGCCTTGTGCCCATGCAAAATGAAGTGCCGTACCATCATGACAACGGCCAAGTTGCCAATAGTCATACTGGATGCACTTGGGTCAATTCCTAGATAAAAAGTGCGTGGCTCTTTGTCCAGCTCTGTAATATCTGTGAAGGTCGTATGGTTAACGAATCCACGCCATTTAAGTTCTTCCGACAATGTCATTGTTTGTGGCATCTCAGCTTTCTCTTATTTTTTATACAATATTATTCCTCTATCTTAACAGATAACAATGACGCCCTGCATTTTCTCGTACAAATTTCGCTTGTCCTTACCGCTTGTTTGGTATAATCAAGGCACGGAAGAAATGGGAGTTTACTCGCATTTTCTGAGTACCGCAGATTTCAACCGCAGGTTATAATAAACGCTGAAGCTAAGTTCCTATGAGGGAGATAATACCAGTATATGGCTACTAAAAATCAGGGCGGAAGCCGTCGACCTAGACAATCTGCTCGTCGTTCGCGTAATACCTTTGTTACTAAGAGTGGTCAGACAATTAAAATTCATCGCAACCTCAGCGAGCGGTTCATGGCTGCCCGTGACGCCCGTGCACGACGCAGGGCTGCCCGGCTAGCTGGGCTGCCAAAATCCCGCATCAAGCGCACGATTTACCGGATGCACCCTAAGCGAATGTACAAGTACTGGTTTAGCCGCGAGGGTGGCATTATGGCGCTCAAGATTGCTGGTATTGGAATTATTGCCGGTTTTCTATTACTCGTTGGTGTGTTTGCCTATTTCCGCAAGGATTTGCCGAATCTTCGCGACATATCAGGTGACAAAATCGGTGGGAGCATCCGCTACTATGACAAAACAGGTCAAACACTCCTATGGGAAGACTATGACGCTGTTAAACGTATCCCCGTACCCGATGATCAGATATCACCATTCGTTAAACAAGCAACTGTAGCGATCGAGGATAAAGAGTTCTTCGAGCACGGTGGTTTTGATGTAAAAGGTATCTCCCGTGCTGCCTTAAACGATGTGTTTAATCGTGGCGGTACCCGCCAAGGTGGCTCAACGATTACCCAGCAGCTTGTCAAACTCAATAACAACTGGACAAAAGATCAAACAATTACCCGTAAGATAAAAGAATTGATTCTTTCTGTAGAATTAGAACGCGAATACTCTAAGAAAGAAATCCTTGCTGGCTACCTAAACGCTGCGCCCTATGGAAACGTCCAGAACGGTGTGGAGGCAGCAACGCGTGATTACTTTGAGAAGTCGGCCAAGGACCTGAACCTTGCAGAGGCAGCATTTTTAGCAGCCATCCCCCAAGCACCTTCAGTCTACTCGCCATACGGACCTAGGTTTAACCCTGAAGCGTTAATTGGACGACAGCATTATATCCTCGATATCATGTTAGAAGAAAAGATGATCACCAAAGAACAGCGTGATGAAGCCAAAAAATATGCCATTCTAACAAGCTATAAAACACCGAAGCCTAAGTACGAAGGCATTAAAGCACCGTATTTTGTACTGACTGCCAAAGAACAGCTTGAAACTGAATATGGTGATGAAACCGTCAAACGTGGGGGGTGGAAAGTTATTACTACCCTTGACATGAAGCTTCAGGCAGAAGCCGAAAAGCAAGTTGCCAATGGTATTAACCAAGTAAGACGACAAGGTGGTGATCAAATTGCCTTTGCAGCTGAAGACGTTAAGACGGGTCAGGTTGTTGCGCTCGTAGGTGGGGTGGACTTTAATAATGCAGAGTATGGGCAAAACAATTACGCCCGCTATCGTCTGCCACCAGGATCTAGTTTCAAACCCTATGACTATGCAGCCTTAATAGAACACGGCAACAACGTTGGCGCAGGTTCGGTTATATATGACACGCAAGGTGAAATCCCTGGTTACCCGTGTACCGACAAGAGCCGCCCAACTAAAACAGGCGATAACAGCAAGAAATGTCTTTGGGATTATGACTTCCGTTTTCCTGGGCCGATGACGCTGCGCTATGCGCTCGGTGGCTCCCGTAACATCCCAGCTGTTAAGGCAATGCTTATTGTGGGAGTAGACAAAACTATTAAAACTGCCGAAAAACTCATGACTTCACCTGGCAATGAGACTGCTGCCCTTTCCAGCGAAGGACGAGGCGAATATAACTGTTACGCTGATGAACTATTGACAGAAAAAGGCCCTTGTTACGCCTCATCTGCTATCGGTGATGGTGCATACCTAAAACTTGATGAACACATCCACGGGTACGCTACCCTTTCCCGTAACGGCACCAACATCCCTCAGACATATATTCTGAAAATTGAAAAAAGTGATGGTAAAGTTCTGGACGAATGGAAGCAAACTAAGGGCGAACAAGCTATCCGTCCTGACGCAGCATACATTGTTTCTGACATGCTAAGTGACCCAAATGCCAGCTACTTCCCTGCTGGCCGCAAACCACACCGCTTCACTAATAGCCAGGGTACGTGGAAGTTCGGTATGAAGACCGGTACCACTAACGACGCTAAAGATGGATGGATGGCAGGCATGTCTACTCAGTACTCTGCGGCAGTTTGGGTAGGTTACCACAACCGCACCAAGGTAATGAGCGGGACCATGGAGGCAATGACACAACCTGTCTGGCAAGGCTGGATGCGCGCCGCCCACCAAGATCTCAAGCCCGAGGACCGCGCTAAACCTGCTGGGGTACAGACCGCACCAGCATACGTCGTTCGATCTAACCCAGGCTTAGGTGCAGTTGTACCGAGTCCGGCAACAGATATTTTCCCAAGTTGGTATAAAGCAGTCACGAATAAGGGAGGCACCGCTCGAAGCATCGATATCGTTTCTAACAAGA
>CAZXBL010000033.1:0-11326 GCA_964638875.1 uncultured Candidatus Saccharibacteria bacterium
AGCGCAGGCTGTACACCAATCCTTAGTAACGGCAGACATCCCACACAAGGTAATTGGTGCCACAAAAGACCTTTATGAGAGACCTGTAGTACGTACTTTGACCGAGTTTGTCAGAACGATTGCAGACCCGCTGAATACTACGAGCCTCCACCACACACTGATTGGTGATTTGTTTGGTATAAGCAATGAAATAATTGGACCGCTTGCCGCAAAAGCTCGTAGAGAACACGAGCATCTCGAAGCATTGCTGCTCAATAATGCCGCTACGCAGGAGGCACTTGCGCAAATACAGTCACTACGTACAGAGGCAGCAACTACGAGCGTCGGACGGTTATTATGGAAAGCAATTACCGTAACAGGGTACAAATCACGGTTACTAGAAAACGCCCTGGCTGACGAGCAAGCAGCTGCGACTATCCTACACTTGAAGCAGTTTTTTGAGTCACTCCGGGAGTTTGAGAATATAGCGCTCCAGCCTACCGCAGTCCAATATCTTGAATCGCTTCCTGCCCTTAGGGCTGCAGGTCAAGTATCTGATGATGGCACATTGGCCATCAATAACACTGAAGTTACGGTTATAACTATCCACAAAGCCAAAGGGTTGGAATGGGACACCGTTTACATTCCTTGCTTACAGGAACAGACATTTCCACTCAAGAGACAAGGGGATGGGCTACAGCCACCTGACGAACTGCGAGCGGGCGGTCTGCACCCAGCCGACGAACACTATGCTGAGGAACGCAGGCTGGCTTATGTTGCCGTAACGCGTGCGCGTCAAAATCTTGTAGTGTCCTTTGCAGACCGTGGTAAAAACGGTACCGCGCGTAAACCCTCACGCTTTATTGACGAACTTTTCGGCACTGATAACGCCGAAAATACACCACTTACAGAAAGTTCTAATAATCAACTATCTCTATTGGAAACACCAATAGAGACTTTCAGTAAAGTGGTCCTCCCTCCAAATATATACAACGGGGAATCTGTGCGCCTCAGTGTTAGCCAGGCAGCAACGCTTTTAACGTGTCCTCTCAACTTTTACTATAAATATGTGCTTCAAACCCCAGATGAGCCAACTCCTCGTACAAGTTATGGGTCACAGCTTCATGGATTATTCGAAGCCATTAACAAAGCTCGTAAAAATAACGCGATGCCACCACTGGCGGATCTTCTAGCTGAGCTTGAATCAGGCTGGAATAGGGCGGGCTATATATCAAGAGCACAACAGGAAAAGGCATTGGCTCAAGCAAAAACCACACTAAGTAATTTTTATGCCACTGTCGCCAAAAACCCTGCTCCTTATTTAATTGAAGAACCCTTCGAAGTGAATCTTGACCCCGAGAATGTAACATTACACGGAAGAATGGATGTGGTGTTTGATCACGAAGGCGTAGAAATCCGTGACTACAAAACTGGTTCAAGAGCAAAGACTGATGTTGACGCCAAAAAACTTGCCGGTGCCAGCGATCAGTTAACAATGTACGCGCTCGCATGGCAGATCAAGCACGGAGATATTCCAACCAAAGTATCACTGGAATTTGTCGATACTTGTACTATGGGCTCGATTGGCAAGACCAGCAGGGGACTAGAAACAATGCGCGTCAAGCTAGCCAAGGCAGCAGAACAAATCAGAACCGGTGATTTTCCGGCAGGTCACCGCCACGATTACTGCGTACATCCCGCAGTGAATGACATCTAAATTGGCGTGGTATTGACACTGGGTGTATTACATCTGTTGTCAATAAGTAAGGTTTAGGCTGCCTTTGTAACGATAATTACTGGCATATTGGTGTGGCAAAGATTATCACCTACGCCAAAGCCCCATGCGAAGCCAGCTATTGTTGCCTGAACTTTACCATCCATACCACGCTGACCAGCTAATGCATCAGCAACCCGCTCTTGGCGACCAAGTGTGTACTTAAATGCATCCCCCAGGCCTAATTCATCCATAAGCCTCTCGTCAATGACCGCAGTTGGATCAGCGATTAAAGCCATTAATTTTTCCTTATGTCCATGGTGTAGCTCGGTGGACTTGCCCGCGAGCTTTTCGACACCGCGAGGGTCATTCTTGATAGCTCGCTCGGTATATGCCGCACCGTCCCATTTACTCTGCTTTAGGGTGCTAGCGACTTTTTTAAAAGCTATAACCGTTTTGTTTGCTATTTGGCCGTCATACTCTACTTTGGTAACTGGTTTAATAATGCCGTGTTTCATAACTGTCTCTACGGCATTTTGTACTGGTTCCGAAGCTGCAGATTCGACGTGTTCAATAGCACGCATACACGCACCACAACCACCTTCGTGAGAACACTTGCAAGCTGTCCCAACTATTTTACCTACAGCTTCTTCAACCTCGTCAGAGGCATCAAGAAACTCAGAACTTTCAACATGTGTTAAAACATCAGATTCACCGCCAAATGCCATCATAGTGTCACTAAGTGTACCACCGCCTGCACCATCCAATGGTACGTATTCGCTGCCATCAGCAAAACCTAGCCCACGACGGCCGTCGAAACATCCCACCCGGGTTTTATCAGCACTCTCTGCTACTACGCATTGAACAAGCTGTTGCGCATATTCGTGTACCTTCGCATCTGTATCCAAATCTGAGCGTATGCCATGCTCAGAACCCAGTCCAAAGTCACCCAATCTTCCTAAATATACATATGTATAGGTTTCTTTGATTTCTGGACTCCTCGTCATTTCCATGGCTCCTGGTTGTCTTATTTCGCTCATTATTCTTACATCCCAATTTTTAAAAACACAAAACCTATCATAACACTGGTGTATAGAATATAAAAGCGCCCAGTTCCAGTGCGATTTGTCACAGAACTAGCACTACATATAGTGTTGAATATAAATATGACAGGCGAGGTATTTGAACGACTGCCAAACGAAGAGCGAGAGGCTACCATCCCTCCGGCAACTTTAGATGACTTATTTGATGCAGCTTTTGATCCCAAGGATGATGACAAGCATCGATTCCGTTGGCTGACGCTGGCTGAGGAACAACCTGCTATAGCACAGGAATTACATGAAAGTATTAGTTTTCTAGTAAGTGATGTGAGGGTTCGTGGACTTGTAATGAATGAATTCTCTCTAATGTATAGTGCCCTGAACAGGGCAGCTGAAAGAAAGCATCAAAGAGAAGATACCGACCTGGACCCAGTCGCGTAACCTACTGCTGCAAACTTTACATATTACTTCTGGTGGCGGCGTTTTAGACCGGCTACTTGGAGGCGGACGGCGCTGCGGTCAACTAATTGTTGTGCGCGCTCAAGGCTGACTTGGTCTTTAGCCTCGGCAACCATTTTTTTGGCGCGTTCCACGGCTGCCTCTGCTTCTGCCTCGCTGATGTCGTCAGCGGCATCTGCCTCGTCTACTAAGACGCGTAGTTTATTGTCACTGACTTCTACTACACCACCATTTGTGGCAAAAAATTCACGCTGTGAATCTGAATCTTTTGCATCCCGACGAACCATAATCACGCCGTTACTCGCCACACTGACAAGGGGCATGTGGCCTTCCAGAATACCGATCTCGCCGTCGAGTGTAGGCAACACCACTTCGTAAACATCATCGTCAAATTTGGTGCCGCTCAGTGCTACGAGTTGGAATCGAATCATTGTAAGTCTCCGCGGATTAAGGATTGTCTCATGGTAGTGCAGTTTGGTCGTTCAGTGAGTACTGCAAACGAGCCGTACTGAGGTACGGTGAGTGCGGAACGGAGATGAACGGGCAAAATGTGCAACATGTGACGATCCTATTTCTTGGCAGTCTTGGCTGCAGTTACTACGTCTTCAATACCGCCCTTGAGGTAGAAAGCGCTTTCTGGCTTGTCATCGTGCTTTCCATCAAGGATTTCTTTGAAGCCTGCGATTGTGTCAGTAAGCTTTACGTACTGACCAGGGTTGTTGGTAAATTGCTCTGCAACGAAGAATGGCTGGCTAAGGAAACGCTGGATTTTACGGGCACGTGCTACCAACTGTTTGTCTTCTTCTGACAGTTCTTCCATACCAAGGATAGCGATGATGTCCTGAAGATCCTTGTAGCGCTGCAGCACGCGCTGTACTTCACGGGCAACGTTATAGTGGTCTTCGCCCACGATTTCAGGGTCAAGAATGGTAGAGGTTGAATCAAGCGGATCCACTGCAGGATAAATACCGATCTCAGTCAAAGCACGGCTTAGGGCAATTGTACTGTCAAGGTGAGCAAATACGTTGGCCGGCGCTGGGTCGGTAAAGTCGTCAGCAGGGACATAGACAGCTTGTACGGAAGTAATTGAGCCTTCCTTGGTAGATGTAATGCGTTCTTGTAGCTGACCCATTTCCTGGGCAAGGTTAGGCTGGTAACCTACAGCTGACGGTAGACGACCAAGGAGGGCAGACACCTCGGCACCTGCTTGTGTGAATCGGAAGATGTTATCAACGAATAACAGCACATCAGAGCCCTTATCACGGAAACCTTCCGCAATAGTTAATCCTGATAATGCAACTCGCAAACGCGCCCCAGGCGGTTCGTTCATCTGGCCAAACACCAGGCTGGTGTTCTTGATAACACCTGATTCTTCCATTTCGTTGTAAAGGTCGTTACCTTCACGAGTACGCTCACCAACACCCGCGAAAACAGAGTACCCACTGTGGAACTTAGCAATGTTGTTGATCAGCTCCTGGATAAGCACAGTTTTACCCACACCAGCACCACCGAACAGACCAGCTTTACCGCCCTTAACCATTGGACAAATAAGGTCAATTACCTTGATACCCGTCTCCAGGATCTCTACCTTGCCGGATTGGTCGACAAGTGGGGGTGGGTTACGGTGAATTGAGGCACGCTGTGTAAATTTGTTATTGCCACCGTCGATTGGCTGACCTGTTACATTGAACATGCGCCCTAATGTCTCCTCACCAGTAGGCACGCTAATTGGCACACCAGTATCAACCACTTCAGTCCCGCGCTGTAAACCATCGGTTGAGCCAAGTGAAATTGCACGTATGCTTGATTCACTGAGATGTTGTGCCACCTCTAACGTAAGTGTTTTGCCTTCGTGTTGGATGTTAAGTGCGTTATAAATTGCCGGTAAGCTCTCTGCCGAGAACTCTACGTCGACCACCACACCCACGATCTGGGTGACTTTGCCATTCTTAGTTGCTACTGCTGTTGCCATTATTGTTCTCCTTCATGACTTTCAATAAGTTTGATAGTAGGATGTTCTACTTTAAACGTGGGTTTTTCTACAAAATCTGTCGCAAGCGCACCTAAATTTCTTCTTCCTGCTTGATTGGGCTCTGCGCTAGATAGATGTATCGCTACCTCTACAATGTCTTCTGGTGTTCCACCTTGGTCAGCAATAAGCCTGCCGTAGCAGCCCATAGCTTCAAAGGGGTTTGAAAAACTTTCTTCATCAATAAACGACATTATTTTAGTGCCTCCGCCCCGCCAGTGATTTCAGCGAGTTCTTGGGTAATTGCAGCTTGACGGGCAGTGTTAAGCGCCCGTGTGTAGTCGTCAATAAGGTCTTTAGCGTTATCTGTAGCGTTTTTCATGGCAACCATACGCATGGCATGCTCGGAGGCCAAGCTATCAAGTACTGACTGCCAGATTTGTGTCTCAATAAGTCGAGTAGTGACTTGGTCAATCACGGTTTCGACATCAGGTTCAAAATTGCTAAAATTAGCGACTTTTGATTGGTCAAATTCTGGTGCCTCGGCAGGCAATAATTGCAAGGTTCTGGCGTCTTGTACGACAGTGGATTTAAACTGTGTAAACAGCACACGCACCTCGTCAACAGAACCATCTCTATACTGTTCGATGAGTGTATTTAACACAGGTCGCACATCGTTAACTGTTGGCTTGTCGCCAAGTGCAGGGTAGGCTGCAACCAGTTCTACGTCATTAATACGGCGCGCAAACTGTGAACCTTTGTTTCCTATCGCGATGACATGACTCTTAATATTTCCACTACGATCTTCTTGCAAACCTTTGGTTAGATGCTTTAAAACGTTTGCGTTATAGGCACCGGCTAAGCCACTATTACTTGTTACAACGATGTAGAGTCGAGATTTTACGGTTCGCTTTTCAAACAAAGGTTGCTGTTCAACTTCATTAATACCACTAAGTCGGGCAAGCAACTCATTCGCAAGTTCGGCGTATGCGCGGCTAGCCTGAGCGTATTCCTGCGCGCGACGAAGTTTACTAGCACTCACCAATTGCATCGCTTTAGTAATTTGGCGCGTGCCTTTAATGGATTTAATCCGTTGTTTGAGTGCGATAGTGCTTGCCATGAGTCAGCTACTTCTTTGCTTCTTTAGCTTCGTATTGTTTTGCGATTGTGTTGGCAACCTTCAATATTGCTGCGTTGTTTTCGTCAGATACTTTATCACCAATGTTCAGTGTGTCTACAAGTTTCGCATGCTTGTTTTTGAGCTCGCGTAGTAGTGACTCACGAGCAACCTCGATCTTGTCGAGTGGTACGACATCAAACGCACCTTCGTTGGCACTGTGCAGCACCGCGTACATTTCCCAAATGGCATATGGGGCGAACTGAGCTTGCTTCAGAAGTTCCGTTAGACGCTGGCCACGTTCAATTGTGTGGCGTGTTTCTGCGTCAAGGTCAGTAGAGAACTGCGAAAAGGCAGCCAATTCACGGAACTGAGCAAGGGCCAGCTTCAAACTACCACCAGCAGCCTTGATGGCCTTAGCCTGGGCAGCACCACCCACACGGGAAACTGATAAACCAACCGAGATAGCCGGGCGGATACCTTGATAGAACAGGTTTGTTTCAAGGAAGATTTGGCCATCAGTAATAGAAATTACGTTAGTGGGGATGTAGGCAGAGATGTCGCCAGCCTGCGTTTCAATAATAGGCAGGGCAGTCAGCGAACCAGCACCCAAGTCATCAGAGAGCTTCGCGGCGCGCTCTAGCAAACGTGAGTGTAGGTAGAATACGTCACCGGGGTAGGCTTCACGCCCTGGTGGACGGCGCAGTAGTAGAGACATTTGACGGTACGCCGCAGCGTGTTTGGTCAAGTCATCATAGATAATTAGCGCATGTTGCTTGTTGTCACGGAAATACTCACCCATAGTTGCCCCGGCATATGGTGCCAAGTACAGCATCGCAGCAGGGTCTGATGGGCTGGTGGCAACGATAATTGTTTGGTCCATGACGCCTTCGCGCTTTAGTCGCTCTTGTAGGGCAGCAACTTTAGATGATTTCTGACCAATGGCTACGTAAACGTTAATAACACCAGTCTTTTGCTTGGCTTGGTTAACCATAGTGTCAACGGCAATGGCAGTTTTACCGGTTTGACGGTCACCGATGATCAGCTCACGCTGACCACGACCGATTGGCACCATGGCGTCAATTGCAACAAGACCAGTCATAAGAGGCTCGTGCACAGATTTACGATCAAGCACACCTGGCGCAGGGCGCTCGACACGACTAACTTGCTTGGTCCTCAACGCAGGGCCACCGTCTAATGGGTTACCGAGTGGGTCAACCACACGACCAACCAATTCTGGACCAACTGGCACTTCAAGTACCTTGCCGGCCAGTCGAGCCTTAGCACCAGCACGTACTTCGACATCTTCGCCGAGTAGCACTGCACCAATTTCTTCCTGGCCAAGGTTGAAGGCAAAAGCTACCACTGGTGTGCCATTTGCGCCTTCGATTTCGATCATTTCGTTATAACCACAGTTACTAAGACCGTAAATCCACGCGATACCGTCACCCACGCGGGTTACGACACCGACTGATTCAATCTCGGGACGCGCCTTTAGTTCGGCAATTGCCGATCTGATGTCCTGAGACAATTCTTTAATAGAAAGTTCTGCCATGTTTCTAAATTAATCCTTTCCTGAGGTAACTAGTGACTTAAATTTATTGAGTTTTGCCTGTACTGATAGATCAAGCTGCTTGTCGGCAAGCTCGACACGGATACTGCCAATGACTTTATCGTCACGGTATTCATTCAGTTCGATGCGTTTGGCATCTGGGTATAAAGAGCGGACTTGAGCGTGAATTTCTTTTCGCGTTACCTCGGTGAGGTCATATTTACTCACGACATTTACGTCAATTACGCCGCGCTGTACGCGGGCAAGCATGACATCCCGAAGCAATGAATCCAACTCCCCAGTACGTCCCTCTGCCAATAAATATGCGGCTACTTCGCGAGCCAAATTAGCAGTACTAGACTGCAGTGATTTGTCAGCGATAGATGCTGCGATATCTTGGCGAGGGGTTTTTGCCATGGCTTAGGCTTTCTGACCCTTCAGGGCACGTTCCACAAGGGAAGCGTCCTTTTTAGCATCAACTTTTTCTCCGATGATAGCTTCGGTTGCCTCTGATACTAGGCTAACCATCTCTTTTTCAAGGTGTTTTCGGGCACGTGCAGTTTCTTGCTCGATACGGCTCTTGGCGTCTACCAATATACCGTCAGCTTTTGTTTTTGCCTTGTCTTCGGCTTCGCGCACCAGTTCTCGGGCGTTATCCTGTGCGGTCGCAAGGATACCGTCAGCTTCATGGCGAGCATCGGCCAACTGTTCAGCGACCTTTTGTTCCAGAGAGGCACGTTCTTTCTTCATCTCCTCGCCCAGTGTTACGCCACCTTCAATCAGACGACGACGCTCGTCCAGTACTTTCATGATTGGTTTGAAAGCCCACTTCTTTAGTACCAGAAACGCTAACACAAATGTGGTCAGCTGGATGATAAAAGCTTTGCCATCAACACCAAGCGCCCCGATGCCGGTGCTTTCTGCTGTTTCTGCGAAGTTAGTTAGTAAAATCTGCATATATACTTACGATTTTCCTTATTTTACGAAGAATGTTGATGCGAATGCCAACAAACCATAAACCTCAATCAGACCAACGAATACCAAAGCTTGCCCAAGGAACTTTGAAGCCTCAGGGTTACGGCCAACTGCCGCCAAGTAATTAGCACCGACCAAACCAATACCGATTGTTGGACCGATAAAGCCCGCACCGATCATGATACCCTTACCGATAATATCGGTGTTTGCTGCCGCTTGGGCGAATACTGCAAGTTCTGTCATTGTTATTTCTCCTTAAACATTTATTAACTTATTGAATGACATACTGAAATAAATCCTTAGGCTACCGCTTTTCCTGCCAAAGCCGGAGCTTCAGTATCTTTTAGCGAAACATCATCATGCTCGTCATGTGCGTGAGCACTATTGACGGCAATCGCGAGGTAGTTAACCCCAAGGATAACAAAAATATAGGCCTGTAATGCCCCGACACCTACTTCCAGCAAGGTAAACGGCAAAGCGGCTACAGGTGCTAACACACTTCCTGGTGCCAACATGCCACCCAGGAACGCGAACACCGCGATCACAATTTCCCCAATCGTGACGTTCAGGAACAATCGGAGTGCCAAGCTGAGGGTACGAGTCAAGTCGGTCATCATCTCGATCAAGCCAATGACCAAGTAGAGTGGGTTAAACGGGCTGCCCATGAAAAAGTGACTAATATACTTGCGGAAGCCACCAATTTCGCGAACAGATGCTACGTATACAAAAATCATCGTAACAAGGCCGATCGCTAATGTGGCGTTCAGATCAGCGGTGAAGGGGCGGAACACTGGGTGGCCGTCGAGTTGCAATGACTCACCGACACCCAACATAAGCCCCAGCCAGTTGTTAATCAGCACAAAAAAGAACAGTGTTACAAAAAAGGGCACATATTTGCGACCGATTTTTTTATCATTAAACGAGTTTTCAACCAGGTTACTCACAAAAGTTACGCCTGCCTCTACGAACTGGATAGGGCCACCCTTAGGACGAACTGTCACCCTTCTGGCAATCATAACAAAGGTAACAATCATTAGAATCGATACCACCCAGCCCATCAGGATAGAGTTAGTGATATGAAAACCAGCAATATCAAAGTGAACAGCAGGCGCCACATGGACGGCAGGCGAGTCTTCTGCTGCAAACTGGGTAAACATATGTAACACTATTCCTGATCCTCCGCTTCGTACTGTTCTTGAATTTTGCGCTTTTCGGCTGCAGATAGTTTAGGTACCGGCATGCTATCGGCGACTTTCATGGTGCGCCACATCACTACACCAGAGCCAATCAGAGCCAATCCCAGTCCCACGAATGTGTACGCATACGACGTACCAAAATGCTTATCTAGCTGAACGCCTGCGACAACAGGTACTAGGATTACGATTGCTAGTTGCCAGCTCATGTTAAGCGCCATGCTTATAAACATTGAAACCGAACCTTTAGTCGGGGTCGAAGAACCCGACTCACCACCATTATGAGTCGGCGTCGCTTTAAGAGTTGCGTCGGCTCGTTTCACTTCTATTTAGTATATCGATTACCGGCAGAGGTTACAAGGGGGGGTTTAAGGGAACAACTAATTAGATTACGAGCGTTACTATATTACAGTCTTCCAGTAGTACCAGAAGTGCTCTACAATTGCCAAAATAATTAGTAGGTACCAGCTTACGATAATTTCAACATGATACTTGCTCATGAATGTTCCGACACCCTTCAGCACAGCTGGTAATTTCAGATACCCTTCACGGACATTGTAGACAGCCGTGTAGACAAACGCTGGAATCGTGACTGCCCAAACAACCATACAATATGGACACAGTGCGCCGATACTATAAATACTCTGGTACTGCAGCCATGTCACAAAACCAACGCCAAACAATGTGCCTAGCTGTAATCCAACCCAAAACCAACGCCTAAATGTAGCGCCAGCTAGCATCGCCATTCCGATAGTTAGCACAATACTGAATCCTGCAATACCAATGAGCGGGTTGGGGAAGCCAAAAGCAGATGCTTGAGCAGTATTAATGACAGAGCCGCACGCAATAATAGGGTTAAGATCACATGACAGGCTAGCCTCTGGGTTCTTCAGTAGGTGTATTTTCTCTACTGTCAAAATAATTGCGCTCAACAGCCCAGTAAAGCCAGTTACAACTAATAACCAAGGGAAAACAGTTTGCAGTGAGTTTTTGTTTTTTGCAGATGTGGGTTTCTTTACCATGTAATTAGTGTACCAGAAAGATAATGCACAAGCCGTTTCAATAGTATACAATGTATACTCATGATTATAGTTTATTCAGCTGACTGGTGCGCATTCTGTCACGCCGCAAAAGACTACTTTACTAAACTTGGCGTTAAGTACGAGGAACGCAATGTCGAACACGACCCCAAGTTTATGCACGAATCGATCGATAAGTCCGGCCAGATGGGCATCCCCGTCATTGATATAGACGGCGAAATCATCGTGGGCTTCGACAAACCACGTATCGACGCAGCCATTCTAAAGCAAAAGTAACAATTCTTACAT
>CAZXBL010000034.1:0-10258 GCA_964638875.1 uncultured Candidatus Saccharibacteria bacterium
GGCTGCTTTTGCGCTATATGACGCGCCTGGCAAGAATGGCTTTAAGTATACGCCAGCGAGGGATATTGAACGGTTCGTAACAGCGTATATCATGCGCTTTTTCCCACAGGAAAATAACAGGAATATTCTAAATAGTGTTGAGCTGTCGACATTGTTCCACTTCCCAGACCAACGAAGTATCCCAACATCACAGCTGGAACGGCAGGGTAGTAAGCAGACTGACGGACCTCGTAATCTGTCTGAGGATGGTTTGCTACTGGGCTATAACGTATTTAGAGGCGCCAAGAAACCAATCAGACTTAGTCTCGAGGATCGGCGTCGTCATATGTATATCGTGGGGCAAACTGGTACAGGTAAATCTGTTTATCTTGAAAATCTGGCGTTCCAAGACATGCTAGAAGGTAGGGGCTTTGCTTTTGTGGACCCACACGGTGACACCGCCGAAACGTTGCTATCACTCGTGCCGCGTGAACGTACAGAGGACGTAATTTACTTCTCGCCAGCCGATATGGAATACCCAATGGGGCTTAATCTATTTGAGTTCACTGACGGCACCCAACAAGACTTCTTGATCCAGGAAGCCATTAACATGCTTTACAAGCTCTATGACCCGCAGCGCCAAGGTATTATTGGTCCACGTTATGAGCACTGGTTCCGTATGGCTGCCAAAACAGTAATGGCAAATCCCGAAGGTGGTACCTTTATTGATATCCCGAAGGTGTTTACCGACAACAAGTACGCCAAAGA
Source organism: uncultured Candidatus Saccharibacteria bacterium (assembly GCA_964638875.1). Lineage (GTDB taxonomy): Bacteria > Patescibacteriota > Saccharimonadia > Saccharimonadales > JALRHH01 > JALRHH01. The sequence continues at coordinate 748 of CAZXBL010000034.1, forward strand.
TTTATTGTCACATGTGAAAGATCAGATTGTGCTCGATTTCTGGAACAAGGAAATGGCTCAGACCAGTGATTATCACAAGAGTGAAGTACTTGGGTGGTTCGTGAGTAAGTTCGGAGCCTTTATGGCAAATGAAATGATGCGAAATATCATCGGTCAAAGCAAGAGCTCATTCGACCTACGTGACATTATGGATAATAACAAGATCCTACTGGTTAACCTTAGCAAAGGTAAGGTCGGCGAGCTGAACTCTAAACTGCTGGGTATGATTTTTGTTATGAAGTTCCAGGCAGCCGCTATGAGTCGTGCCAGCATTCCGGAGGACCAGCGCAAGGATTTCTGTCTGTATGTCGACGAGTTCCAAAACTTCTCAACTGATTCATTCGCGACAATTTTATCAGAGGCTCGTAAGTACCGTCTCAACTTGGTTGTAGCCAACCAGTTTACGACACAGCTGACTGATGAGATACGAGACGCTGTATTTGGTAACGTCGGTTCTATTTCATCATTCCGTGTAGGTGCAGACGCAGATGCAGATGCTCTGAGCAAGAAGTTCTCACCAGTGTTTGACCGTGACGATGTCTTGAGGGTACCAAACTTTAGTACCGTGAGCCAGATTCTGGTCGGTGGTATCCCTACGCAGCCGTTCAGTATGAATACTTTGCCGCCCCTTGGTAATCCTAACCCTAAACTTGGCCAAGCGCTGAGACAATTGTCAGCGGCTAAATACGGGCGGCCTCATGCAATCGTGGAATCAGAGATATTTGCACGTCTTGCAACCAAAGAGGACCCTAAGCCAGCATTTGGTAGTGCTAATCCATTCGGCCCTGCAGCGGGTCAGAATAAGCCTGGTGGGGCACCAAGACCAGCTGCACCTGCACCCGGCGGCTCATCATTCTTGGATGAGTGGCTTGCAAAGCGGAAGGCAGCACCTACGGCCGCTGGACCTTCCGCAGCTCCGCAAACTACACCTAGGCCTGCTCAGTCAGCGCTACCAGCTCAACCCCAAGCGACACCACCTACTGTGTCAGTTCCAACTACGCCAGATCTTAGCCAACAACAAGAACCAAGTTCTACAGAAAACATTTCAAGTGGTGCTATAGAACAACAAGAAGTTAAAACCATTGCTAACGAACTGAAGCAACAGCTACGGCCACAGGCAGCTCAGCCTATTGCCAAGCAATCCGCTGATGATGACACCATCGCAATTGACCAAGATGGTACGCTCCACCTGAGAAACCACCCCTAGAACTAAAAGATATGCTAAGCTGATCGCTTACGGAAGAGTACTTTAATTACGAGTTCTATCAAGGCGCCAGCAAAAAAGCCACCGATAAAAAGCACAAAGAATACAGTGTAGTTATAGGTAAATCCATTGTGTCGACTCACATACAGCAGCATGGCACTACCTATGAATGCGCCGATTCCACCGCCAAGCAAAGCGCTCGGTCGGGCTACCGTCTTACCTGCAGCGTTACTGACAGACTCAACAGTCTTTTGGTGCACAATGCGGCTCAATGTCCGTTCAGGAATGTTAAGCCCGCTACGGACTCGTTTGAGGGCTTGTTTGTAAGCGTCTGCCTTGAGATGCTTGGATGTGCCAAAACTTTGTCCAGATGATTCAGCGGTCTTGTCACCAACGTTCAATTCCTTGCCACTAATAGCTTGCTGTTCAGCACTCTGGGCTAATGACTCAATGTGCTTTTGGATTGGATCCTTTTCAGCGGCTTCGGCATTTTCTCGAAGCTTTTCCTGTAGTTTCTGGGATTCTGCAGATGTATCAATGCTTTCTGCGCTGTTCTCTAGGCTGTGTTGTAGTCGTTCACTCATACTTTTAGTATCCTCCTGCAGCACCGAAATCGGTGCGTACAATATCTAATTCCTTGGCCATCAGTCGGCTACGGAAGAAGAAGTAGGCGACCACAGTTGTAAGGCTGAATCCGATGACAAGGGAAGTGCCCGGCCCTGTATTGGGCAAAGTTGTGGTGGCAATTTCGATTCGCTTATCGAGTGCTGGTGGCAATTTGATTTCTACGCTGTTACCGTAGACGTTTGTCATAATCATGTCGAAGTGTTTAGGATCAGTAGAGGAGGCTGGAGTGCTCGGCAGTTGAGCCTTAACCTTGACGGTAATCTTGTTTGCTAGTGATTTCCCGGCTTTGATCTCTTTCTTTGGCCATGTAACAACACCATACTGGCCGAGGGTGCCACCGTGTAGGTTGAGGACATCAGCGTAGTCAAGGACGTCACCGATGGACTCCTCAACCTGATAGTCTTTAATGGTGATTTTGCCACTGTTGGTCGTGGTTAAGGTGTACTCAATCTCGTCGCCTGGATTTGCGACAGTGCCGTTTGCGTCGCTGACATTTTGGGTGACATTTCGCGCAATCTTCTTGAAATCCAAGCAGGCAGTCAGGTCACTATCAGTCTGAGATTCTTCACATGGCTTGCATTCGTTTTCGCTATTTTGAGTGCCGGGCTTGTCTGGACACACGTCACACTGGTCTTTCTTTTCCTGGATTCCTTTTCGGTCTGGACACACGTCACAATCACGTGAGGTCAGCTGTTCACCAGGTTTATCTGGACACACGTCACAATTCTCTCTTATTTGAGTACCCGGTTTGTTAGGACAAACATCGCAGTTTTCATTACGTTGTATGCCTGGCTTGTTGGGACAAACGTCACAGTCTTTTTCATCTCTTTGTATACCTGGTGTTCTTGGACACACATCACATTCTTCCTTGCTGTTCTGTATCCCGGGGATATTTGGGCATTCATCAGAAGGCGGCGGTGGGGAAGGCGGTCCGAAGCTTACAAGGTTCCCACAGCCAAATAGGATGTAATGGGTTTGGCCAACACGGTCCTTAACCTTCAATGCCTTGTATGATGGATCATGATTTAGGCTCCAAAAATGGCGTACGAAAAATGTACCAACGCCAGGGACACGAACTGGTTGTTCGCCGCTTACATTAAACTTTTGCCGACCCATAGAATACAGGCGGCCATCGTGGTCACGCGGTGCAATATTGGTGACCTGTGCTTCCGAAATAGCATCACATGAGATACCAAAGTGGTTCATGATAGTCTTGTAGTCTTGGGTGTTGTTGCGACAGTGCCGAACAGCTTCTTCTTTGCTACTAAAACCACCGTTAATAAGATCTGTGTTTGGACTGGCCTGGAGGGATGACTGGGGAGGGGAAATTACCGCAAATGTCTGCAGTACCATTGCCATGGCAACCAGTACGAGCCCAGTACGCCGAACAGCTGTTTCCCTATGAAGTCGCTTTGCATAGAAAGAAACCTGCCCGATAAGACTTGGGTTGAAGGCTAGGTTACTCAGTAGTTTTTTAAACATATTTATTCTTAGGCTTTTTATATGAATGTACTTATGTTTATTGAACCATGAAACCTCTGGTTTACGCAAGAGAAAAAGCGCAGTTTTTATAAGAAGTTGCTAAGGTGTTATTTGCTTGTCGTGGTGAGTAATTGTGGGTATAATAGCTGGTAAGTGTGGCGCAACTAAACATAGTAGAGAGGGTTAATAGTGTCTGCTAAACAAAAAGATTATTCAGCTGATCAAATTCAGGTTCTAGAGGGGTTGGAGCCTGTCCGCAAACGTCCTGGTATGTACATCGGTGGGACTGGTATTGAGGGTCTTCATCACCTGGTGTGGGAAATTGTCGACAATGGCATTGACGAAGCCTTAGGTGGGCATGCCACAGAGGTACGTGTAAAGCTTCAGGCCGATGGTGGGGTAACGGTAATTGATGATGGGCGCGGTATCCCTACAGATATTCACCCCAAAACCGGCAAGAGCACCGTTGAAACTGTATTGACCGTATTGCATGCTGGCGGTAAGTTCGGCGGCGGTGGCTATAAAGTGTCCGGTGGACTGCACGGTGTAGGTGTCAGTGTCGTAAACGCCCTCTCTACCAAACTTGTCGTAACTGTCTATAATGGCGGCAAGATTCATCAGCAGGAATACGAGCGCGGGGTTCCGAAGTCTGACCTTAAAGTTATCGGTAAAACTGATCGTAGTGGAACGGAAATTACTTTTTACCCAGACGAAACTATTTTTGAAACCACTAAGATTACCTACGAAACTGTCCTCGATCGTCTGAGGCACGCTGCCTACCTAACTAAGGGAATCCGGACTGCTATCGAAGACGAACGAACTGGCAAACGCTACAGTTTCTACTTTGAGGGCGGCATACAGTCATACGTCAAGCACCTGAACCTCGGTAAAGAGGTCATTGATGATGATGTTTTTTATGTCGATAAGGTTGTAAAAGACGTTCAAGTAGAAATCGCTCTGCAATATGCCGATGCCTACACCGAAACGGTGAAAGCTTTTGCCAACAATGTCTATAACCCAGACGGTGGTACCCACTTGACTGGTTTCCGCGCGGCACTTACCCGTGTTATTAACGATTACGCCCGCAAGAACGGCTTACTCAAGGAAAAGGAAGAGAACCTTTCTGGCGAAGATACCAGAGAAGGCCTTACCTCTGTTATTTTAGTCAAACTACCAGATCCCCAATTTGAAGGCCAGACCAAGAACAAGCTGGGCAATCCAGAAGTCCGTGGTTACGTGGAACAAGTTCTGGGCGAATATCTTTCTTATTACATGGAAGAGCACCCGGGGATTGCCCGTAAGATTATCGGTAAATCACTATTGGCCGCCCGTGCCCGTAAGGCCGCCCGTGCCGCCCGTGACAACATTATCCGAAAAGGTGTGCTCGATGGTGCCAGTATGCCGGGTAAATTGACAGACTGTTCAAGTAAAGATCCTGCAACTTCAGAAATTTACTTAGTAGAGGGTGACTCTGCGGGTGGCTCTGCCAAGACAGGTCGGGACAGCAAGACTCAGGCTATTTTGCCACTTCGTGGTAAGGTGCTGAACGTCGAGCGTGCTCGTATGGATAAAATGCTTGCAAACAACGAAATCCTGAGCCTCATTAAGGCGCTTGGTGTCGGTATCGAAGACTCATTTGATATCAAGGGGCTGCGTTATAACCGTGTTATTTTAATGACAGATGCTGATGTTGACGGTAGCCACATTAACACGCTGCTACTAACTTTCTTCTTCCGTTACATGCGCGAAGTTGTCGACGGAGGTCATCTCTACCTCGCTAAGCCGCCTCTGTTTGAGTTAGTAAAACCAGGGCGTAAGAACTCTGTCTTTATATATGACGAGGCAGACCTGGAAGCAGCTCTTGATAAAGCAATTGCTGCTCGTAAGGCTGCCGGAACTATTGTCGATGAAAACTCAGAACGCTACAAGCAAGCCGGCTTTATCGAACAAAAGCGCTACAAAGGCCTTGGTGAAATGGATGCTGAACAACTATTTGAGACTACTATGAATCCTGAAAAGCGTGTACTTGTTCAAGTTAGGGTGCAGGATGGTGAAAGAGCCGACTCTATCTTCAGTAAGTTAATGGGAACAGAAGTTGAGTTACGCAAAAACTTTATTCAGACACACGCGAAATTTGTAAAGGACTTGGATATCTAAGATGGAACCAGAAGTATTGAATCCAGAAGAAAACACGTCACGTAACGAAGGTGACTTCGAAGCGACTCATCATGATCACTCGCGTATTGTTGAGGGTCGTACTGTAGAAAACGTAATGGAGGACAGCTACCTCCGTTATTCAATGAGCGTTATCATTTCTCGTGCACTTCCAGACGTGCGTGATGGTCTGAAGCCAGTTCATCGACGCATCTTGTACAGCATGAACTCTGAGGGCTTACGCAGTAGCTCACGGCACCGAAAATCTGCCAATGTTGTTGGTAGCGTGATGGGTAAGTATCACCCCCACGGTGATTCTTCCATATATGATGCGATGGTTCGTATGGCTCAGCCATGGTCAATGCGTTACATGCTTATTAATGGGCAGGGTAACTTTGGTTCGATGGACGGAGATCCGCCAGCTGCCATGCGTTACACCGAAGCTAAAATGGCAAAGGTTGCTGATGAGCTGTTGGCTGATATCGATAAAGAAACAGTCAATTTTACCGAAAATTATGATGGCACAACCACTGAGCCAAGCGTTTTACCGGCTCGTTTGCCGAACTTGCTGCTAAATGGTCAGCTTGGTATTGCCGTCGGTATGGCAACAAACATTCCACCGCATAACCTTAGCGAACTAATCGATGCGACTATTACCCAGATTCAAAAGCCCGACGCAACTCTCGATGATTTACTAAAACACGTCAAGGGACCAGATTTCCCAACGGGAGGCACGGTGTATGGTCACGATTCGATCAGAACAGCCTACGCTACTGGTCGGGGTGGTGTCGTGGTGCGGGGTACTGCAGAAGTTGCCGAAGATACTAAAGGTCGATCTCAGATCATTATTACTGAGGTTCCGTATGCTGTTAACAAAGAAGGGCTGATTGTTAAAATCGCCGACCTCGTTAACGATAAGAAGATCAGCGGCATCCGTGATATTCGTGACGAAAGTGCGCGTGGAAACGTACGTATTGTTATTGATCTCAAGAAGGATGCTTACCCCAAGAAGTTACTCAACCAGCTCTACAAACTGACACCATTACAGATGAGCTTCCACTATAATATGTTGGCACTGATCGATGGCATTCAGCCTCGTATTCTTGGCCTCCAGGATATTATTCAGGAACACATCAAACACCGTCAGATAGTGGTTCGCCGCCGTACAGAGTTTGAGCTGCGTAAAGCTAAAGAGCGTGCCCATATCCTCGAAGGCTTGAAGATTGCACTGGATCACATCGATGAAGTGATCAAAGTAATCCGCGCAAGCAAGAGCAGTGAAGAAGCTCAGACTAATCTGATCACTAAATTCAAACTGTCAGAGATTCAAGCCAAAGCTATTTTGGCTATGCAACTCCGTGCACTTACAGGTCTTGAGCGTCAGAAGATTGAAGATGAACTCGCTGAATTGTTGAAGCTGATTTCTGAACTTGAGGCTATTTTGGCCGACGAGCAGAAGATCCTGGCTATTATTGTCGATGAGTTTAAGGACCTAAAGAAACAATATGGTGATGAACGACGTACTAAGGTTGTACCCCAAGAACTCGGTAAATTAGGCGATGAAGATCTGATTCCGGATGAACAAGTAGTAGTGACCCTTACCTCAGCTAACTACATCAAGCGTAGCCAGATTGGTGACTACCGCAAGCAAAACCGCGGCGGCAAGGGTAAGCGCGGCATGGCTACGCGTGAAGAAGATGTTATTGAGCATGTTGTTAATGCCAGTACTCACGACTTCCTCCTGTTCTTCACGAACAAGGGTCGTGTTTTCCGACTGAAGACCTACGAAGTTCCAGCAGTTGGTTTGAATGCCAAGGGTGTGGCGCTCGTAAACCTCCTTCAGTTACAACCGGAAGAAACGGTAAGCTCTGTAATTAATGTTAGTAAACAGAACGATTCTGGCAACTTACTGATGTGTACTGTCAGAGGAGTGGTTAAGAAAACACCTTTCGAGCAATACAAAAATGTCCGAAGCTCAGGTTTGATCGCGATCAATCTCGATGAAGGTGATGAGTTGAAGTGGATCCGTATGACAACCGGTGATAACGAAGTGGTCATTAGCACTTCTCAGGGCCAGGCTATTCGCTTCCACGAGAAAGATGCGCGCCCAATGGGTCGTGTCAGCCGCGGTGTCCGCGGTATCCGGCTCCGCACCGATGACCACGTTATTGGTATGGATGTAGTAGAAAAAGACACCAGTATCTTTGTGATTAGTGATCAGGGTTACGGCAAGCGAACCAAGGTCGCACAGTTTACCGCACACGCTCGGGGTGGCGTAGGTATCCGTTCTGCGGTCGTTAATGCCAAGACTGGTCAGCTGGTTGGCGTTAAGGCACTCGGAGGTGATGACACCCAAGAGGTAATTATTATCTCTAAGAGCGGTCAGACAATCCGCCTAGGTCTCAAGGACATCCCAGAGCTTGGTCGTGCTACCCAAGGCGTTCGAATTATGCGCCTGAACGATGGTGACCAGGTAACCTCACTCGCCCTCGTAGACAAAGCCGAAGAAATTGAAGAAGACGACGAGGCAACTGTCGAAGCTGGAGCTCCGGCAGCCTAACCGCTACTGCTTGCAAACGTCCCGTCTGCCTAAGACAATAGGTACATGAGAAATCCTGAAATAGGGCCAATGACTGAGCGACAACATGACCGCCAAAAAGCTGAAGAGTTAGTTGTTGCTATGAGTGGGATACTGAATTACGTTACTTTAAATATGAGGTACCTTGCTCGTAGCTCATCAATAGATGATGCTAACTTGCACTTCCCAGAAGAGATGCCACTACTACGAGAAACAGTTGAAGCTGCCGAGGGGCTGCCCATACAAGGTGAGCTCTACATAAACAGTTACTACGTTGCAGCGGAAGAGGTTTATAAGCGTGATGTTATGCCTCCCAGAAAGAACTCACCTTATGATTTTCAGGGCGTTATCCGTGCCGTTGGTGAGGAGCCCACTCCAACAATATGGGAAGGCAAATCTATGAACAAGCTGTGTATTGCTGTTGATCCGCTGTCTACTCTACGCGACGCAAATTTATATAAGTACTATGACGCCAGAGGCTGGCATGCTCAGTTCGCACACCCATTTGCCCGGGAGGAGTACAGAGATACTAGGATTTATATTCCCGTAGACTGCCTGGGTGAGAGAAGGGTTCGCTTACTTGATTATTGGAAAACCACATAATAGGCACATCTGTTAAGTCTGTAATCAAAATTACAGCATTATAGGGAAGTTTTATCTTGACACTAACCTGTTTAACAGGTAAGATGGTCTGAGTTCTTTGCGAGGTCTCTATTAGATTGTCTCTAATTCAGGAATCGTTTAAGAAGTGGACGTTAAAAATTTTTATAGTGCAAATCAACGTCAGTTCAGTGATAACTCGCAAGAGTTATTGCACTTGAACTATGTTTTAACACACGTGGTCTTGAAATAGAGATCACAACAGTAAAGTCAGTTTCTGACTAAGCTTACGGAACAAGTTCTTTTTTGGAGAGTTTGATCCTGGCTCAGGATGAACGCTGGCGGCGTGCCTAATACATGCAAGTCGAGCGGTAAGGCTCCTCCAGTTTGCTTAAACGGTGAGACAGGTCGCGGAAATTTCTCCCGGGAATTTACGCATCAACAACGTAGTGATGAACTTCGGGTCTACACAATTCATTCTCAAGGCTGAGAGTGGAGTTTAAGGAAAGTGGTGGAGTACACGAGCGGCGGACGGCTGAGTAACGCGTAGGAACATACCCCAAAGTGAGGGATAACTGCTCGAAAGAGTAGCTAATACCGCATGTGGTCTTCGGATTAAAGCTTCGGCGCTTTGGGAATGGCCTGCGTATGATTAGATAGTTGGTGAGGTAATGGCTCACCAAGTCTACGATCATTAGCTGGTCTGAGAGGATGATCAGCCAGACTGGGACTGAGAACGGCCCAGACTCCTACGGGAGGCAGCAGTAGGGAATTTTCCACAATGGACGAAAGTCTGATGGAGCAACGCCGCGTGCAGGATGAATGCC
>CAZXBL010000035.1:0-709 GCA_964638875.1 uncultured Candidatus Saccharibacteria bacterium
TTGAAGATTTCGGATTAGTAGACTTTGGCATGGATTTATAACCGATTGCAGCGTAGTCACGCGGCCCGAATAACCGGGTAGCCATTTTTTTAGTCAGTTCGTCGGGTATTTCTTGGGCCAGCTCAGCATCTGGGTGCATACGCATAATTTTAGTTTCGTTGAAGCCGACATACTGCAGAATAAAGGCCAATACATCGGCCGGCACAGGTTTAATATGCGATGAGTCATACCAAAAGGTTGATGAACCGACGACGACATTTTCTGAGTTGGGAGTTTCGAATATGACAAAACCACCTGGAGCGACAACGCGGAAGCACTCTTTTAGCAGCTCAAAAAGGGCTTCAAATGGAATATGCTCAACAATGTGAATACCGCTAACTACAGCAATGCTAGAACTTTTTTGCTTCTTTAGGTAGCCTACAGCCTCTTCTTGGTAGGCGTCGTAACCCAGACCTTTGCAGCGTTTGACCATCGACTCATTGAGGTCAATACCAACGCCTTTTAAGCCCATATCTTTGTATAGGCGTAAAAGTTCACCACGGCCGCAGCCAATATCGACTAAAGGCAGCTTCCTCAGGTCGCTGCTCAAATCTTTATCAAGTAATTTTCCGTAGGATTCCTTCAGGCGTTTATAAATTTCTTCTTCTGTTCCGCGAAACTTTTCCTCAAAAGCTAGGTAATAGCCGTCAAGTTCGTGATTATCAGCTTG
>CAZXBL010000035.1:719-9784 GCA_964638875.1 uncultured Candidatus Saccharibacteria bacterium
GGGCACTGACAGTCTCATGTACGGCCGGGCTAACCAAGGAAGTCCGGGGTCGTTTAAGCATAGAAAAGGCGTGGTTTGTATCAGCCTGTTGCTGTTTGAGGTTTTCAACGTCAGTACTAAACTCGTTTAGGGCTTTATCTAAGTCAGCTCGAGTAGAGCGAAGGTCACCTGAAAATGCGCGTGATTTTTCATCAAGCTCCCGGACACTCGTCTTGATGGAGTTTACGGTGGCTGGAAGGTTTTTGATAAACCGAAAAGTTCGGAAGACTATATTCACAATCTCAATTGTACTATGAGTTTTGTGTAACGGGCTTGCTCTTAATGCCCAACAACTCATAATATAGACAGATACAAACTAGAAGGAAACCGAAATAGATGTTGATTGTTGTTTACGGAACGACCGGTGAATTGATCAAAATACTACCTCTTATCAAAAGCGTACCAAAAGAACAGCTAATTACGATTTGTACCTATCAGCAGCCGCAACAGCTAAGGCAACTTGTCGAAGAGGCCGATATACCGAAACCAACCTTTGCGGTAGGTCGAAGGCCTGACCAATCGGATCTAGAGTCAATGTGGCAAATTCCCGGTTGGGCAATACGTGTGCATGTCGGTTTGCTCATGAAACGCCGCAAAATTCGTCAGCTGGCCGGATCTCGGAAAAACACGATTGTGCTCGTTCATGGCGATACTTTGACTACAGTTTTTGGCGCCCTCTGGGGACGCTTACTTGGATACAAGGTCGGCCATATTGAGGCAGGATTGCGAAGCCACAACTGGAGGCACCCATTTCCGGAAGAGCTCGATCGTTTGACTGTTTCAAAACTGGCTCGTGTTCACTTTTCGCCCGGTAAAACACCTGAGCGCAATTTAGCTAAGGTAAAAGGTGAAATTATCCAGACCGACTATAATACTGTGCTCGATAGTTTGCGTCTGGCCAAAAACGACAAAAGTAAAAATGACTTCAAGTTGCCAGATAAATACGCCGTTATATCAATTCACCGCAACGAACTACTAGCTGAAAAACCAGTCCTCGAACATTTTTTAAAAACTGTGCGCATGCAGGCCAAAAAGGATAATCTAATTTTTCTCGACCACCCTGTCACTAAACAGCGTCTGGGTGAACTGGGATATGATCATTTTCTTGATCACCCTAAAATTACTCGTCTACCAAAGCTGAGCTACTACAAGTTCATCAAACTGGTTACTAACGCCCAATATGTCTTGACTGATAGCGGTGGCTTGCAAGAAGAAACAGCTTATTTGGGCATACCTTGCCTAGTTCACCGCGTGGCAACTGAGCGAGAAGAAGGGTTGGGACAGAATGTAGTCCTGTCTGAATATAAGGCCGAAAAGCTGGCTGATTTCCTGAAAGACCCCAGCAGGTACCACCGAGGCGGGTTAGCGGAAACAGTCTCACCAACTGAAAAAATAATTACTTATCTAAAGAACCAGAAATATCTCTAATCTTCTTCGGCCACAATAAAGAGCGGGCGGTTCTGAGTTTCGTTATGAATGCTCTCGATGTAAAGCGCTAATAACCACTGACAGATAAGAACCATGCCAATCAGAAAACTTAGGAAAATGGCCAGAATGGCCGAACCAGTCACAGCCAGGTTTAGTGGGTCGCCCAGTACATATTTCTCAATCAGCAGGAAAATCGTTATCAGAGCAGACGTGAACATAACCAGCCCACCCAAGAGTCCGGTAAGCTGCAGAGGCTTGGTGCTTTGGGCCACAAAGCCGTGGATTGCCAGCTTGGTTAGCTTTCGGATACTATAACTTGCTTCACCGCTATGGCGCGCAGGTGCCTTAAAATCAACGTAGCCACGCTTGAAGCCCAGCCAATCTATGAGGCCCCGAGTTACCCTACCGCGCTCAGTTAGCTTATTGAATTCATCAATGACTTTACGGTCAATCAGCCTAAAATCAGTCGAGTTACGGACGGTGTTGCCGGCAGTCATCGCATTTAGCATGACGTTAAAGAGCCAGGAACCATAGCGTTTTACAAAACCTTCTTTGGTGTTCGCGGTACGTACACCAATCACAACACTGAAACCTTCTTGCCACTTTGTGATGAATTCTCCAACAAGCTCAACAGGGTGTTGACCGTCTGCATCGATCATAATGGCGGCCTGTCCAGTACATCTTTTAAGACCAGCTGAGGTGGCCGCCTCTTTACCAAAATTTTTGGAAAAGCTTAAGAAATGCACACGAGGGTTTTGACGAGAAAAGTCTTTGAGAATTGTCAAAGACTCATCAGTACTGCCATCATCTATATATATGATTTCATGGGAGATTTTCTGGGAATCCATGTAGGCTAGAATCTTTTCATGGTGCCATGCTAGGTTACCCGCCTCGTTGTGGACGGGGATAATAAGACTAATGAGTGGTTGGTTTTCTGTTGCCATATAGGGTACCTATTATTTGATAAAGCCCGAAGCCAATTACTAATGAAAGCCATAGTAGCTTGATCATATCCTCAGTAGTATTACTGAAAACAGCTGGTATTACCAGACAGCTTAGCAGGGTAGTAGCAGCCAGTACCAGTGCCTTGCGGCTCCGAATGACGAGTAAGTAATAAGCGTACAGGGTGAGTGCGACCAATGATAGCTGGTAGGCAGAGGCAAAAAAGAGTAACTGTCCTTGGCTAGCAAACTTTTCACCCAGAAGTGTTTGGGCTAGAAAACTGCGCATAACAAACTGAGTCAGTAAGGCAAGGCAGGCTAAAACAGCTAGCAATTTGTAGCCAGTTGTTAGCACCCTTTGGTTCGTGACTCGGTCGCCAATCTTTACTTCCGGCAAAATAATCCAGACAAGTAAGAACGCTACATAGTAAAGCGCGTTGCTTAAAATACTCACGCCGCTATAAATACCGGCTTGCTCTGGCCCGAACATCGCCTTGGCGAGTGTTATATCGACATTTTGCAAAAAGCTCAGACTTCCGACTACAAAGATTGCACCAATTGTGTAACTTCGTAGGCTTTTGAGGAATATGCGTTCTGCTGATTCGGATTTAGAAAAAATTGAGGTGAGGTGTGGTAACTTCACACCTTTGGATAAACGCAGGACAACGAGCCCTGCTAATGTGCCGCCCAGAACACCCCACAACCCGGCTACCGGGCCGAATAGAATGACGAGAGCGATAACGAGAACGAGCTTGGTGAGTGCCGAAGCAAAGTTAAACAATCCAACACGGATTAGCTCCTTATGGCCCTGTAAATAGCCAGTCCAGATTACGGGTGGGATAGCAAAAAGCAGTATAAGGGTAAGCACAAAAAAAGAAGCCAGACTATCAATTTTAAGCAATGTCTGTAGGAAAGGAGAACAGGCCAACACCACCGCAGTCATAGCTAGGAAGACTTTTATGAGACTTTGTTGCAGAATTTGGGCATACTTGCGGGCTTCTGCCTCAGGCTTAACCTTCACTAAATAAATAGAAAGGATATTAAATGCCAGCAAAATTCCCAGCACTTGGTTGGAAATGGCGATAATGGTTGCGAAATCACCAAAATCCTCGGTGCTTAACAGGCGCACTAATATGGGGTAGAGGGCGTAATTGAGGGCGGCACCGCTGAGAGAAAGGACGGTAAAAATACCGGAGCGCACATAGAAAGGGCTTAACCTTGCATTAAACATTTGTAACTTCATAATAGTTTAGATTGCTCAGACAACCAAGTTCGTAGATACTAGTAGGAGAATATCAATCACAGAGCGCTAATTGTATTTATTTGAGTCCAGATGAAAGCAACATATATTCTTAATAACCTAAAATTAATCGAGCGTAATCAACAGTGGTTACAAAGCGGCCTGCCAACACGCAAAAAACTGGGCTTTTATCCTTTTATCGGTCTTTCCTATTTGAAGATGATTGTTGGCAAGAAAAGCATCCACTATCTGGGAGAACCATTTTACTATGACAACCCAGCCACACCACTTAATCTTCAGCCGTATGCATATGAAATATCCAAAAAAATCCTCAGGAATATGGATAAACTACCTAAAACAGTCCTTGATATTGGTGGGAATATCGGCCAATTTTCACGAACCTTGCTTTTTGTGCTTGATAACAAGATAGAAGTTGATGTCTTTGAACCGAATACTGTTATCCTGCCTCTTCTGCATCAGAACATGCAAGCGCATAAGAATGTACGAATCTTTGACTATGGGGTGTCGGGCGAAGAGGTTGCCCAAAAACTATATTTTGAACCGAATCGATCCGCCACTGGGTCGCTGATTGCAAAAAATGCTGGTGAAAAGGTGACGGGCGTTGACATCAAACTAACTGCTAACCCAGAGCGCCTTACTGGTCGCAAGCACTACGACCTTATTAAAATAGACGTTGAAGGGTTTGAGCTTGAAGCGCTAGCTGCGCTTTCACACATCAGCTGTAGGTACCTTTATATAGAGGTGTCAGGGCTGGGACGAAAAAGAAGTTATACTGACGCCGTGCTTTACAAAGAAATCATGGACAATCTTGGAGAATTTGAAGTTCTCTATGCCTCGGGTAGCACAACAAGCTCTGTTACGTATGAGTTGCTTCTAAGATTCCCCCAAGCCAAAAAAGAAGTAAAGACAGGCGCGAAATGAAGCTAAGCGTTATTTTACCTACATACAATGAAGCGAATTGGCTGCCCGAAACGATTACGAAACTGGATACTTCGATCACTACAGCGACTGACATAAAAGCTGCTGAGATCATCATTATTGATGATGGTTCGAGTGACGGGACTAAGGAAATAGTTCGAAACCTCCAGACTAAAACACCAATCGTTTATATACAACAAAAAAATAGTGGTCGTTTTTTGGCCCGCAGCGCGGGAATTATCAAGGCAAAAAACGAATTCATTTTGTTTATTGATTCCAGGGTGCATATACACCCTAATTCACTCAAGCATGTAGCGGCCGCAATAAAAAAAGATCCGTCAAAAATTATTTGGAACGCACATGTGCATGTAGCTAAAGAAGGCAATGTTTTTGCTCGATTTTGGGATGCTATAACTTTTATTGCTTGGCGAAAATATTTTGCAAACCCACGAGAAGTTTCCTATGGGCTGAAAGACTTTGATTACTACCCGAAAGGCACCACTTGTTTTATCGCTCCGACAAGCCTAGTAAAAGAAGCTATAAAAAATTTTTCAACCAAGACCAACAACTTGAAATCAGCCAATGACGACACGTTGATGATTAAATACTTTGCCGCCAAGAGCAATATTCACATTTCACCGCAATTCTGCTGCACCTATCACAGCCGGAGTACCATGCAAAAATTCCTTAATCATGCCTATCATCGGGGCAGGGTGTTTGTAGATGGCTTTTTGCGGCGTGATGGTAATCGCTACTTTTGGCCGTTGGTTTTGTTTCTTGTCCTAACCGCGACTGCGCCTTTTTTGATCTATCTGCTGTGGGATTACATGCCGTACATCGCGCTGGCGCTGGGCAGTGTATGGCTCTCATTGCTACTAGTTGCGTTAATGCTCAAAGTTGCCTATAAAGACGCCTTGGCACTATTTGGCTTGGCGCCACTCTTTACCCTGACTTACGGGTTTGGGATCTGGCACGCTGTGATACAAAGGGTACGGACAAAAGTATGAATTTAAGGCGTTTATTCTCAGCAAGATCAAAACGGCCACTACCAAGATGGTTGCCGCACGTGCTTGTTGGTGTTGTGTATCTTTTCTGCGCGTTTTACTACATGGGTCCATCCGTAACGAATTGTACCGACACGCTCTATGGTTTCGGCGACAATACCGCAGGCCCCATTTGGCGCTATAGTGTCAGCCCAACTAGTCCGTTGTGGGGATATGAAAATGTTACCAATTACCCAGTTGGTGAAAACCTAGCCAGTCCGGTACATTACAGCGGCGTTCTACAATACACTCTCTTTTGGGGCCTGGCAAAACTGGTTGGGCCGGTCTGTGGCTTTAACCTAGTCAATATTATTGGGTTTGTGACGAGCGCTATGGTCATGTATGGCTTCATATATGCGCTGACTCGGCGCCGCTGGATCGCGTTGTTGGCGGGGTACGCAGCTTCATTTGCACCGTATTACCAGATGAAAGTTGGTGGGCACCCCAGCTACGGCTATCAAGCCCTACTGATAGGCGCAGTCTGGGCATTTTATAACCTTGTCACTAAACGTCGACGCCGAGATGCTGTGTATATGGCCCTGCTTACAGCGGCTTGCTTCTACTTTGATCCGTATTTTTCGTTGATGGTAAGCGTGTGTTTGTTGCCACTGTATGGCAGTTGGGCGGCCCTTAGCTACTGGCGAGTAAAGAAACGGCGCCTGAAAAAGACGGTCGTAGTAAAACAACTTCACTTGCTTCTACTATCAGCAGCTATGACAGTAGTCCTGCTCATTCCACTCATAACAATTACACTTAGTCATGCCAAAGAAATTTCCGCCTCTGTGTCGGCGCTCCGCGGTAATGTGTTGTTTGAAGCACGTGCCTGCAGCAACCTGCCACATGAATATGCATTGCCGTTTGTTTTACATCCGATCTTTGGCAAACTATTTGGGAAACAACACTATCAACTGTTGATTGACGATCTACACAGTGGGTTTGACTGTGGCATCGGTGAGGACACAGTAGGGATTAGTATTATCATACTGCTCGTGACCCTAATCGGGCTGATGATAATCGGCTGGGAACAACTGAATAAAAGACGGACTAGGTTCACGCTGGGTTACGATAAAAAACTGGCAGTGATTGGGCTACTCACAGTTGCGCTCCTAGCGATGGTTATGGCCTTTCCACCTTTCAAAATCTGGGAAATTCCCACCCCATCTTATGCACTCTTGATGGTTACTACGACCTGGCGGACACTAACTAGATTCTATGTAATTGTTAACTTTGCCGTTATCGCGCTCTTTTCAATTGTTCTGGTCTACTTCTCAAGCTACTTTAACAAGTACAGAAAAATACTGTGCATCGTATTTGTCACTATTTTCTTGGTTGTCGCTGTTGAGTACCAAGCATTTAAACCGCTAAAGGGTAATGGCCTCTCAACTTTTAGCTTTAGTCGAGATGTACCGGCTGTCTATACCTGGCTACGCGACCAGAGTGATATTAGTGAAATTGCCGAGTATCCCCTCGAACGATCCGGCGGAGAATCGAATGCCATGGCTTATTATGTATCGATGCAATTGGTGCACAAAAAGAAAATGTTTAATGCCAATATCCCAAACTCAGTTGCTGAAGAGATCAAGGCCTCACTAAAAGATATATCAGACCCTCAAACGATCGACACACTTTATTCAGCCGGGATTGATGCCGTAGTCATACACGGAGTAGACGAAAAGACGATTCGTGAGATACCAAATCTTGAGGTCGTCTATGCGTCTCCTCAGGCGCCGTTCAATCTACTCGCTTTTACGCCACTAGTAAAGAAAGACAATGTGGTGGTGGTGAGGCTGAAAGGAATGCAGCAACGCACTATGATGGCTTTTGAAGAAGGGTTTGTCCGCAATACAAATATCATCCGATCAGCAGTTGATTGGGAGTATGAGGCGCTAAACAAAAGTAAGTTGAAAGTCATACCAGTGCCCGGTGGCACAGCTACTAACGACCAACTAACCAGACACTGTTTCATGGTTCGTATGGCTGGTGAGGGTGACAACGCTGTCTTTATCCCAATTGTCGATGGAGTGGCCCATGAGACCATAACACTCACCTCAGATTACCAACCCTATGAAGCACTGGCCAAAGACACGATAGTTCTTACCAATGAAAAGGGTTTCAATATGCGCGTAAAAGACTTGGGCTGTAAGAGCGAGGAATCATGAAAAATACCTGGATTGACTTGACTGATTTGTTCGTCTGGCGCGGAAATCTAACCGGGATCCAAAGGGTAACTTTTAACTATGCTGTGCGGTTTGAAAGCGCCGGAGCTAAGTTTTTTGTTTACTCACATAATCATGATCGATTCGTTGAAGTCCCTCTAGATTTAATTAGAAAACTCCACGCTGAAGATACTGTAAAGGCAGATATGACTAAAAGACAGCTGCTAAAACTCAAGCTAAAAAAACAATTTCACAGACTTCCCAGATTTCTCAGGTATCTTTTGGAACCTTTGCTTCGCTTTGCCAATAGGGTATTTAGAAAATTAGCGGCGCTAGTGCTCGATGCTACTCATGACGAGCACTTGCTTAAGAAATTACCAATCGTCCATTTTTCCAAGAACGACACCGTACTGATTCTGGGGGCCGCATGGAACAGTAAAGACATGATCAGTAAACTAACACATGAAAAAAAGAAACAACAGCTGAAGGTTTTTATACACTTAAATGACATATTACCGATTTATCAGCCGCAGCTGTTTGCCGAGGATTTGCCCAGGGTGTTCTCGACTTATGTCTCAAAGGCTTTGCAGATTGCCGACCATATCACGGTAATATCGAACGCTACCAAACAGGATGTTATTCGCTATGGCCAAGACCACCAGCTCAGCATTCCTGAAGTAAGCGTTGTTCGCCTAGGCGAGGACGTCACGACCTCTCTCCCTAGCCGACCAGATGTAAAGCTGCCCGAGAAATTCATTCTTTGTGTAGGGACATTTGAGATTCGAAAAAATTATGTTTTGCTGTACCAGGCTGTGAAGCTGGCTGAAATAGAGGGCAGAGAAATACCACCAATCGTCATAGCCGGTCGTAAGGGTTGGCTGACAGAGGATTTACACTATGTAGTTAGGCACGATCTGGCCACTAAAGACAAAATAATTTTGTTAGATAAAATGAGTGATGCGAACCTTTCTTGGTTATACGAAAACTGTATGTTCACAGTCTTTAGTTCAGTAGCAGAAGGCTGGGGACTGCCAATTGCCGAATCGCTTCAACACGGCAAGTTCTGTCTGGCCTCAAACACCTCATCTATGCCTGAAATAGCTGGCGACAAGATAGATTATTTCAATCCATACGATGCTAGACAGTGTTTTGAAAAAATCTCCTACTACGCTGAACAAGACCCTAATCAATTAAATAAGAAACTAGAAAAATACAAAGCATTTACCTGGGACGAATCATTTGATAAGTACCGCGAGATAGTCCTGACTGCCGGCAAGTG
>CAZXBL010000036.1:0-4823 GCA_964638875.1 uncultured Candidatus Saccharibacteria bacterium
GCACGTGACACTGTATTTATAATATTCGGTATCTTGGTGCTTGTTGGGGCATCCCTTGTGTACCGTTCCGTGACAATGCGGGATAATCCGAATAAGGCTGTACATGGAATCGTATTCAAGACCGAAATAGTTTCTACCAAAGAAGATATGGCACGTGGACTGTCGGGCAGAGACAGTATAGGCCGTGACGCCGCAATGGTGTTTGAGTTCGGTACGGTTGGGCAACACTGCATGTGGATGAAGGACATGAAATTTCCTATTGATATGCTTTGGCTGGATGAGTCACGTAAAGTTGTTGCCATTGAGCGAAACATCGCACCAGATACGTATCCAAAGTCATTCTGTCATGATGGGAATATTGTGGTTGAGCTTGCAGCGGGCACAGTCGATCGTTTACCACTGTACACAGGCGACAAATTCAAATACTAGCTGTGCTATTATGAGCACATGATTCCGCTTATCGTTATTGGTGCCGTTGCACTTGCGCCAATCTTACTTGCACTTATTTTTAGAACACATGCGCTCTATTTATTTGCCAGTATTTGTACTGGTTTCTTTTTGCAATTTGCCCTCAGCGATGACGTAGACTTAGCGCTGGCTACAATTATTAGAGGCAGTAATTCGATGGTGATAGCCAGACTCGTATTACTCGGGTTACCAATTGTATTGACATTGTTTATCCTCCGAAAAACAGCAGGAAAATCGTTATTGTTCCAACTAATGCCTCTGATATTTTCTGGGCTGTTTTTAGCAGCAATAACTTTGCCGCTATTACCGTCAGGAACCGAGCAGGCTATTTATGACTCTGCATACGGGGGTAATATTCGTGGAGCCCAAGATTTAGTGATCGCCGCCGCGGTGGTGTCAAATCTTGTGTTGATGTGGACGTTATTCAAGCACCACGGCAAGGGTAAACACCACTAGAACAGTTGTACTGCTACCTTTCTTGGGGGTAATGGGGATATGGCCTCTGGCTTGGGGCAAGATACTCGAAAAGAGTGAACGAGTTCACTCTTTTCTCCGTTTCTCTTGTATAATGAACTCAGCAGCAAGGGATCTCATACTTATGCCTAAGCCTCACAGCGAACACGATGACAGCAAGGAACGCTACCAGGCGTTCATCCAAAATAGTAGTGAGGGTATTTGGCGCTTTGAATTAGACGAACCAATCCCAACTTCTTTAAGCCCCAAAGAACAGATCAAGCGCATGTATAAACATGCCTATCTGGCAGAAACAAACGTCGCAACCGCCAAGATGTACGGGTATCGAACAGTGAAGCCCCTTATCGGTATGCGGCTTGGCGATTTTTTAGTTAAATCTGACCCACGGAACCAGCAGTACCTGGAGGCGTTCATTGCTAGCGGCTACAATCTAACTCAGATTGAATCCCACGAAGTAGATAAGAAGGGGAAGGATAAATATTTCCTCAATAGTCTGATTGGTATTATTGAAGGTGATTATGTGGTGCGCGCCTGGGGTACCCAGCAGGATGTCACTCAGCAAAAAGCTGCCAGTGATGCACTGACGAGGAGCGAGGAACGGCTGAACCTTGCGCTACAGGCGTCATCGATGGGCCTGTGGGAGTGGGATGTCGCCACTAACGAGTTGTATTGGTCCCCAGAACTCCGCAAGATTTACGGGCTTAGCGCTAAGGAACCAGTTACGTTTGAAATGTACATGGGTATGATCCACCCTGATGACGCTCAGCATGCCGGGCAGATAGCCACAGAAAGTATGCAAACCGGAGAGACGTATCAGTTCGAACACCGAATCATTCAGCGTGACGGAAGTATCCACTGGCTGCTTGGTACCGGACGTGCGTTTTTAGAGGACGGTAAACCAGTCCGTATGGTAGGCACCAGCATGAACATTGACACCGTAAAACAGGCACAGGAACTGCGTGCGGTTAACGACGAATTGAAGACTGAACGTGCAGAGCTGCTGGCGTTAAACCGTGCGAAGGACGAATTCATCGCCCTGGCCTCACACCAGCTACGCACGCCTGCCACGGCAGTTAAGCAGTACATCAGCTTGTTGTTGAACGAAGTAGTTGGTCCAGTTACTAATGATCAACTGCAGTACCTTCAAATCGCATTTAATAGCAACGAACGACAACTGAGGATCATTAATGATCTACTAAAGACAGCCCAAATAGACTCAAGCCTCTATACTCTTAGGAAGCAAAAGCATGACATGGTTGAAATTGTGAAATCAGTTGTTGATGAGTTAGAAGATACATTTGATCTACGCAACCAAACGGTCGAGATAAAAGGACTTGAAAAAGCACCAATCGAAATTGATGCGACAGAGATGAAGCTAGTGTTCGTTAACTTGCTGGACAACGCTAGTAAATATAGCTACACCAAGACCAAGATCAGCATCACTATTCACAAAAAGGGTACAAAAACACTCGAAATTTCTGTCAAAGACAAAGGCGTTGGTATCAACAAACAGGACAGAGCACGTATCTTTGATAAGTTTACACGTGTGGATAATGATTTGTCAGACACTGTAACTGGAACTGGACTCGGGCTATACTGGGTAGAGCGGATCGTGGGTCTGCACAATGGAACAATCTCTGTTGAATCAGAGCGTGGCAAAGGATCAACATTTAATATACGGTTACCGTTATGAATCCCCAGAATACTGTACTAGTCGTAGAAGATGAAATCGTACTACAGGATGTCTACAAGATAATCCTCACAGCAGGCGGGTACGTGGTGCATACTGCCAGTAATGGGGTTGAGGGATTGCATAAGATCAAAGAGGTGAAACCAGCCGTTGTACTGCTTGATTTGTTCATGCCCAAAATGGACGGCAAGGACCTTCTCAGAAATATTGACCTGTCCGATTACCCAAACACGCGAGTGATCGTTTATTCTAATCTGTCTGACAAAACTACAGAAACAGAAGTCATAGACCTTGGCGCCCACGACTTTATTCTAAAATCTAGCATGACTCCCAACGACCTATTGGAACTTGTAAAAAAACACCTTAATTAAGCTGCGGTTTCAAGCTCAGCCCATGGGCTCATGAATGGAACGAGTGGAGAAGCGTTGGCCTTATAGCTAAGTGATAGTAGAGTGTTAGCTGCCCTAGCCGTTCGTTGACGAGAACGAAAAGTAACGTAATCTCTTTCATCTTGGTTTTTTGCTTCTTCAAGACGGTGGTAGTCTTTGAGCGCGAGATCCCGACCGACCTTTACCGCTGCCATCGCTGCGCGTCCGGCAAAAAGACGAGTTGCTTTAATAGGTAAGGCGCCTTTTACGTCTGGTTTTTGGGCGCCAACAGAAGTTTTATTATACTTTGGGAGAACATACTTATGAATTTCTGCTTTTGTGATGTCTTCAAGCAAATCATTTACCAAGGGGTAATCGTGGGAAACATATTCACGTATCACCTTATTGGAAAAACCGACTTCCTTGAGATAATAAACGGTTCGATGGAGATTGCCACCGATGTGTCCAATTATACCGAGTGCTAGTAGAGTTCCTTCGTCTACGTGCAAAGCTCGCTCGTCCTCAACTAGCGCTTTCCAGTGGTCTTGTGTGTTGCCTGGTCTCAGCTGCTCCGTAAAGTCAAAATCGAAATAGCCCGTCGCGTAATCAAGAACTTCAGGATGCATAAACCTTTCAGAAGGTCTGAATAGGCTAGCGTTGCATATTCTATCATCAACTTTTCCTGTAACTCTAGGATACATACTAGCAAAAGGTACTATTTGCTTTCGCCCGGCAGCATAGAGTCCATCCCGAACCCTTTGTTGGTTAGAGAACACAGTATGCACTCCAACTTGAGGCTCTGTAGGCAAATATGATTCTAAAGCTAATGTGGCTTCGGTTACATCCATGTAGTAATAATTTTAACCATTTTACATAAGCACTATGTAAGATATTTAACAGTTTCTTGATTATCACCCCTGAAACTGTGCAGCTAGTGCGTTGACTTTTCTCTGTAAATCTGGATAATGTAAGGAGTTAATTTCCTCACAACAGCGAGAGAAACGAGCGCCAAAATTTCAAACCAAGCAGCTTGTCTGCTGTTTGAAATTTTGAGAGGAGATGGCTTGTTGTATTACCCAAAGTTGCCGAGCAAACTTGTTTTGTCGGCAACTTGCGGTAACACAACATTACACATCGACGAGGGTCCATAGCTCAGCTGGTAGAGCAGAGGCCTTTTAAGCCTCGTGTCCCGGGTTCGAGCCCCGGTGGACCCTCCAAATAAAAAACTCCCTCTTCGGGGAGTTTTTTATTTGTATGACCCCCGTGCCTCGAACCCGGGACGCAGATTTTGCTTTAGCAAAAGATGTAAGTCCCGAGGTTCGGTCTTCAAAGCTGCGCACAGGAATTTATTCCGAGCACAGCTGCAGAAGTGCGCTGCCCCGGTGGACCCTCTAGCCCTTTTTCTTCGAAACCTCATATATTCGCACATGCAGAAACAAAGCATAACTGAACCAGCCAATCGCAAATCCACCTACGATATCTAGAGGTAAGTGCACGCCCAAATACATACGTGATATTGCTACCCCAAGAATCCACAAAAATGGCACCCAATGATACTTACGTGGCAGTACGTGGCCAATAGTCAGGGCTAATGCAACAGCAAGCGCAACGTGTCCCGATGGAAACCCTGCACCCCTCGTAACGTCTAATGAAATAATATTGCTTATTAACTCAGCAGGTCGGTCTCTGCCCACAATGCCTTTTGCAAAACCAGCAAGCAAGTAGGCGAGGGTGCCAGTCAAAAGCAGACGGATGACGATATGGAAATGCTTCTTGAATAAATAGAAAATAACCAATACCAAAAATACATATATACTTCCAAG
>CAZXBL010000036.1:4833-9419 GCA_964638875.1 uncultured Candidatus Saccharibacteria bacterium
GCCAATCTGGTAAATGATAGAAAAACAGAAAAATGTTCTCTTCCAATGGTGATATTGTCAGCTCTCTAGACATCAGTGTGGCTACCGCGAATAGCACTAGAGCTAGTAGTGTAGCTTGTGTGGGGCCAAGTCTAGAATAAAAAGGCTTTTTATGTGCCACCCTGCCTACCTATCCCTTCAGATGATTTAGTGCTTTTTTAATTCGGTTACTGTATGAGGTTTCCAAATAGTCCAAAATACCATACAGAATCGTGCTAGCGCCAACTAATTCAAAAGTTTCTTCAACCGCAACCATCACACCTTTTTCTTGGAAGGTGTTAGCATTGCTGGAAGTAGTTAGGATATCAACAATCACAGCTCCGAACATTAGAACAAACGCACCTGCTGACAGCACAATTACTGTTTTACGTGGGGTGTATTTAATAAGCTGCCAAAGTAGCAAGGAACCTATGACGAGTATGAACGGCAATAAAATCAGCCATGCATTATCCGTCAGGGTAGGAGGCGCTTGCTTAAATAGTGCAAGGTGAATGGTCTGTAGGCCAAGTTCATGGATTGCAGCAACTTCATCGGCCGACAGTAAAACTCCAACAATTCCAATCAGTCCCCATAAGCGTTTTGCTGAGGCAGCTCGCTGAACAAGCGCAACAACGAACGCACTCAGCCCAACAGCTAGCCAGATCACCTGCGATACCCAGGTAGGAAGACTGGCCTCATCGTCGAAGTCGACCCGGTTACTTATCTCGTAAATAGGCCCATTCAGTTCGTGGTAAGTGTTTAGATTCAGATATTGAAACAGCAGATGGATGCTTGCTAATACTACTATGACTGCGAGGAGACACAACAACACTCGACAGGAAAAGGACCATTTTCTGATAGCTATCATCCCCCTATTCTAGCAAACTTAGCTGTTTTACTGTCCAGTGTATGAATTTTAACTACATGGGAAGGTAGTCTTGTATAATCTTATTCCAGAGGAGAATCGCATGAGATCACGGACGTATGTACTGCTGTTTATTGTTTTGTTACTGATCTATGTGTGTCTCACGTTTGGGCTACCAGCCGACCCGGAAACACTTCGTCGCTATAACTTGACCGAAACTAAAGTTAGATTGATTAATCTAACAATCGTTGTCCCGCTTGTCCTTATCTGGCTGACAGCATTGTACGGCTTCATTAGTCTTAATAAATATGCCCAAGCTGTCTCTGAAACAAAGGAGGGAAGAGCCTTTCGTTTTCTAGCTTTGGGTTTAATGGTGCTTGCTTTTACCTTACCGCTGAATTCTATAATTGCTTCGGCCGTACGCTATATTTCAACTAACCACACAAATTTATTAATACCCGCTACTGTTACTCGTAATCACTTGACGGTCCTATTTTCGCTAATTGCATTCTTGCTACTTGTTACTGGTGCCATCGCCTTGATAAAAACAGTAGGGCAAAAAACTATACCAAATGCGCCCAGTATTTTTACAATAGGGCTCATTTCTTTATCCGCGTTTTACGGCTGGGTTATAACAGCCAAACCACTTAATCAAGGGGCTGATGAGAGGATGTACTATTTACCCAGTTGGCTACTGATCGTGACGATTGTCATTCCTTATTTGATAGCCTGGCGAGCAGGGCTGTTGACGACCTACTATCTCTACTGCTTTCACAAAAACGTCAAAGGTATTATCTATCGCAGTGCATTTAAGGACTTGGCAAGGGGCATAGGCGTAGTTGTTTTCGTATCTATTCTGATCCAGCTTATAACTACTTCCGCTGCACAGCTCAGTCGGCTTAACCTTACGCCAATCCTCGCACTTGTCTACGTATTGTTGATTCTTTATGCGGTTGGTTTTGGGTTTGTCGCTCGCGGGGCAAAAAATTTAAAGAAGCTTGAAGAGGTATAGCAGTGTCACCAACATCAAAACTATACACCGATATAATTAAAATCAGCGAGGAGTTCCTTGGCCCAGCCGGTGAGCGTTTTATTAGGCGGCAAGTAGAAACACACTTTGCAATTCGACCTGAGCAAGTCCAGCTAAAACACTTGCCAGAACTAGCAAACTGGTCCCGATTGATGCTTGCAGTGATAACAAATGATACCAAAGTGATCGAAAGCTTCACAAACCGCTTGCTCCAGCTTGCCGATAAACAATCACCAAAGACTAAAGCCACTAATATTAGGCGGTAGTAATGAATACCAGAGATGAAGCTACTGATGCAAAATTGAGACAACAGTTTGCTCAGTCTGTGGCCACCAAGGCAAGTAGGAGGGCCGAAGCTGATGCTCTGTTTCTCAGCATTGGTGAGGGCGCTATCGTTACAGACTCAGAAGCTAATATTAGCCGTGTAAACAAAGCTGCGGAAAAAATACTAGGGATTAAGGCAAAGGATGTGGTAGGTAAATGGTATCCAGGGATCGTTGTGGTAGAGGACGAGGATGGTCATGTAATACCTAATATGGAACGTCCAATGGCAGAAGTATTTTTAACCGGTAAAACCGTCTTTAGAAAGTTATTTGCCAGACGCGCTGATGGAAGTCGGGTTGCATTAGCGATGACGGTATCACCCGTACTTTCTCAAGGTAAACCGGTGGGTGCTATTGAAGTTTTTCGTGACATCAGTGAAGAAGTTCGTCTTGACCAGGCAAAAACAGAATTCATAGCCCTGGCATCTCACCAGCTTCGAACACCAGCTACAGCCGTAAAACAGTATCTCAATATGTTACTGGAGGGCTATGCAGGGAAACTAACAGAATCCCAGCTAGCCTTTATAGCTACCGCAAACGAGGGTAATGAACGTCAGTTAAAAATCATTAATGACATTTTGAAGGTTGCTGCTGCGGATTCTGGTGATATGGTGCTAGAGCGTCGCAAGACTGAACTCGGCAAGCTCATCCAATCAGTAGTTGACGAAGAAATGCCAAAAATTATCAAAAGTCGGCAACGTCTACTGTTCAAACAACCCACTCGTCCTGTATATGCATCAATCGATCCGCACATATTCAGAATGGTATTAGAAAATCTCATAGATAATGCGCACAAATATACCTACCCAGATAAAACAATTGAAGTCACTTTAACATCTGGCGGTGCAACAAATATAATTTCTATTCGTGACGAGGGGGTAGGTATCAGCATGACTGACGCCAAGCGTCTATTCCAAAAATTTGTGCGCCTTGAAAGCACTTTGTCAGTATCCGCTGGGGGTACTGGGCTTGGGCTATACTGGGTTAAAAAAGTGTTAGAGCTACATGATGCTAGCATTGCCGTTGAATCGCAAGTCGGAAAGGGAACAGTCTTTTCAATCACACTACCAATGGAAAGATCAAAATAAATACCCTATAACGATATTAAAATATTGGTGAAACGTGCGATACTCAGAAAATATGTGCAAGCTAACATCTTCTTCGGTTTCTACGTTATAACAATGCTTTGCATTGTTGAAGCCTGCGGTACTCGGAAAATATAAACGAGCTTATATTTTCCTCCGTCCCTAGGCTATAATTCGTAGTATGAAGTGCTTGTGGCTAAACAATTGAGGGAACGTAAACGACGGCTAATTGTAGTGGTTTTATCCCTGTTTATATTTCTGGTAGGGGCAGCTTTTGAATCACGTCAAGCAACCGAAGAGCCAACAGAGCAACAGGTTCAGGGTGTTGTTTCACAAATCCAGCCAAGTGAGTCTACACCTGCAATTGATGCACTCGAAAAGTTATCGATAAAAGGCCGTGCACCAAAAACAGGCTATGACCGTGGCAAATTCAGTAACGGTTGGGGTGAGATCAACGGATGCAGTATTCGCGAGCTAATCCTATTACGTGATCTCAAAGATACAAAATTAGACGAGGATGGTTGTCGTGTGCTGAGTGGCAGGCTTGACCCAGATCCTTATTCTAATAAAGTTGTGAACTTTCAGCGGGGGATAAATACCAGCCAAGCTGTGCAAATTGATCATGTGGTCGCAGTATCTGATGCCTGGCAAAAGGGTGCCCAGCAGCTGACAGCAGAATTACGCTATCAATTCTATAATGATCCCTTAAACCATCTTGCAGTAGACGGCCCTACAAATAACGAAAAAGGTGATGGTGACGCAGCAACATGGTTACCACCTAACAAAGATTACCGTTGTCGTTACGTCGCTCGCCAAATTGCAGTAAAACAAAAATATAGTTTATGGATAACGCAGGCAGAACACGATGCCGTAAAATCTATCCTAATTAAATGCCCGACTCAAGTGCTGCCAGTAGTCAGAGTGAATGAATAGATCGTTACTAGAAAAATCATGGATACGTGGGCGGATGCATATTTCCTGGCATATAGCTTGGGTGAGTTTGGGCATTCTTGTGGGTACTGCAATCGCGCCTTTAGCACAGGGAACATTTGTAAGCGGGTATTTGTTGATTCTCACCGCTTTGCTACTTAGCATAGTCGTAATAAAAAGACTTCGTTATCTGGCTTTGATCGCAGTAATCGCTGGTTGCTTGCTGGGTTTATGGCGGGGCAGTGTTGGGTACTCTGCGCTGAAAAGCTACCAGCCTTACTATGGCAAAACTATACAGATTAGTGGGACGATCAGAGAAGATACTTCATTTGGTC
>CAZXBL010000037.1:0-8415 GCA_964638875.1 uncultured Candidatus Saccharibacteria bacterium
CCGTACGATGGGTCGTGTGGTGTACCGAAGTCATAGAACATTTCACTATCCGGACCGCACGGGTCGCCAATTGGTGTTGTTTCAGGGGCACCGTTGCGGCTCCACCAGTTTTTACTGCCATCATAGTAAAATATACGTTCGCCGTCTTTGATACCGCGGGCATAGCCGTCTTTTTCCGAGCCTATGTCTGCCTCACCATTAGAGAGATTCTTGCTTGCGAATAACCTCTTCCAAACTTCAGCAGCTTCGGTATCTTTCGGAATATCATATTCGGGTGCGCCTATAAAACAGGTAGTATAGAGCTTACTTGGGTCAAGTTTGACGACTTCTGTGAGAAATTCCCACATCCACTCAATTTGTTGTTCCTTGAAGTAGTCACCCATACTCCAGTTGCCGAGCATTTCAAAGAATGTTGTGTGTCGATTGTCACCAATTTCCTCAATGTCATCAGCACGCAGACACGTTTGGCTATCAGCAATCCGCTTGCCCTGCGGGTGGGGTTCGCCAAGAAGGTAAGGAATCATTGGCTGCATACCAGAGCCGGTGAAAAGCGTGGTGGGGTCGCCTTGGAGTACCAATGGCGCACGTTTTACTACCACGTGTCCACGATCCTCAAAGAACTTTAAGTAAGCATTCCTTATTTCTTGTGCTGTCATCCCTGTTAGTCTATCACATTCGTCGATGGTCAGGATGTCACTTTTTTGAAACGAGGCCTATAATATACACATGAGTGAGCAATCGTCTGAGTATAATCCAATGTCGCTGCGTTCTGATGTGGACAAAATCTATACAAGTCCCGACATGGTTGCGCATGCGCGTCTTATGCGCAATATTAGCAGAGCATCTTCAGGATCAAGGTATATAACACGTAGGGTTGAGACGATCCATCGGCCTGATTTATTTGGGGGACCAGATTGGGAAGGAGTCCGGCCGCCCGTTAGTCCCACCCCGCTAAATAACGATGCCGCCGCCAAGGACGTGGGTTCCGTCGTAGATAACAGCTGATTGTCCTGGGGTTACTGCTCGAACTTGATCATTCAGTTGTAGCGAAATGCTATTTCCGTCTTTCTTTATACGAGCATCCACCAATGGTGCACGGTACCGTGTTCGAACTTGGTACTGTTTTGAAAAGTCTGGTTCTGCATTGATCCAGTGCGTATCAGTGAGGGTTAACTCTGTGCACCAGAGTTTTTCATCGTCTATATCAGAAGTCACGAACACTTTGTTTGCCTTCATATCTTTGCCTACAACGTAGTATGGCAGACCTCCACCGACATTAAGGCCGTGTCGCTGCCCGATAGTATAGAATATAGCGCCTTCATGTTGACCGATGGTACTACCATTTTGATCGATAATCTCACCAGGTTCTGTAGTTACGAATTGCTGGAGGAACTCTTTAATACCTACTTTACCAACAAAACAGATACCTTGGCTGTCCTTTTTACCCGCAGTTGGTAAATTGAACTTGGCAGCCAATTCACGAACTTCTGATTTGGTCTTAAAGTCACCGATTGGCATCAGGCTTTTTGCAAGCGCATCTTCTATAACACGATAAAGAAAGTAACTTTGATCTTTTTCGAGATTTTCTGCGGTCAGCAATTTGCCTTCTTGTACACGGCTATAGTGCCCTGTGGCAATCATATCAGCCCCGTCTTCCAGAGCTGTTTCGAGAAACAGTTTAAATTTAACCTCTTGGTTGCACATAATATCTGGGTTCGGGGTTCGACCTGCCTGATATTCGTCAATCATATACTGAACGACTTTGTCGCGGTACTGGGTTTCAAAATCGTACATCTTGAACGGAATGCCTAGGCGTACTGCGACGCGTTTGGCGTCCTGGTAGTCCTCTTTCCATGGACACTCAAACCCCGGTAAATCCTGGCTCCAGTTTTTCATGTACACGCCCATGACATCATAGCCCTGCTCTTTCAAGAGGGCTGCCGTGACAGAACTATCAACGCCACCAGATAAACCTACGTAAACTGTTTTCGCCATAACCGATGTATTCTATCAAATTTATAGCGTCCAGTCCCGCGAAAGGGAAAAGAGCAGCTTGGGCAAACAAGTCACGCCTTTTTGCCGGCGCGACGAGAAAAACCGGGGTCCCCACAAAACCTGTTTTGAGGGGTGGAGTACCGTAGGTTTGTCTCAGTTAGCTAAAATGGTCGATCGCCCCGTTCTATCTTTTTCTTCAAAACATGTAGGCGGTGACGGCTACCAAGCCAGAAAGTCGCGATTATAAGAGGTATGAATATCGCTGCTGGCCACCAGAGAAGGGTCTGTTTAACTGTGGTCGAACCGGCGTCTTCTTTCTTGGAAGAGTCGTCTTCCTGCGAAAGTGCGCCGTTAGCAACCCCTACAAGCTGGAGATAGGCTGTACCACCATTTTTATCAGTTGCTTTGATGACAATGTTGTAGACTCCGGGATTGTCATAGACGTGTTCGATATCAAAGTTGCCTGCAAACTGACGACTTAACAGGTCGGGGGTCTTTCCATCACCCCAATCAACACTAATAGCGTATGGCGCCTCACCATCAGAAACACTGATAGGCCAGGACAATTTCTGACCAGGGTTTGTGCCCTTCTTAGCTATCGCAGATGATAGGCTGACCCTGCCCCCAAATGTTGGCCTTTCATTATTGAAGGTTACTTGGACTGCGTTAGAATCGGGTCCAGCCTGATCGAGGGCATCGTAGACACGGGCGACTAACTCGTTTTGCCCATCAAACAGATCAATGATCATTGAAAAACTACCGTTATTACACTGGGTAGATCCAGCAAAAACATTGTTCTTGAATAGTTTTACGAGTAGCCCGTTGGGGCAAATACCGCTGACAGTAACAGGAAGAGTATTAAACGTTTGACCAGATCGGGGTATGGATATGGTGGCAGCTTGAGCTGGTGGCGGTGCTGATATACGGCCCTCCATACCAACAGACCCCTGTTCCTGAGCTGCAAAGGCGCTTTGCGGTATGCCAAGCGACACAAGCAGACAAAGCAGAGCAATAGCAGCCATAATGCTGCGAATAACAGATGTGTTTAGCCTGTAAACCATTACCATAATAGTAGCACAAAATATTAAAACAGCTCAGAAAGCAAAACCGCCCTGTTACGGACGGTTTCTAAATCTTTTATCAAGAGATCCTACTTGCGCTTGCGACGACCTGCAAATTGCTTGCGGTAGAGCAAGTATAGTCCAGCGACTATACCGATTAGTAGTACTCCGACGGCAACAAGTAGCCAAACTGGAACGTACCAGAATGATACTTTCTTGGTGATAACCTCACCACCAGTACCGTGAGAAATATTAGCAGTAATGGTATAGCGACCAGGTTTGCTTAAATTCTTGATCTCGTCAGTAAATGTACGGCTACTCTTAGGCAAAATGTTACCACGCGGTGTAGCATTGTTAAGCTCGTAACTGTATATCTGGTTGCCAGACATGTTGGTCACACTTACTGTACCGAACGGCTTCGAGAAACTATTGCCATTATTTTTGACAGTGATAGCTGATCGATCTGGTTTAGTGTTAAAGAACGAGCCGAAATTAGTCTTTGTCCCATCGATGAACTTACCAGCCTTAATTGTTGTAACTTGGATTTGTTCAGTGATATCACCAGGAACTTCGATCAGTACTAGTGAGGCAACGTTTGCAGTCAGGGCAACTTCACCACTTTCTGGCCCAGCTTGATTGGCTGGCACTGCGCGGTACGCTACGGCACCATAGTAACCACCTGGGGCCGCGTTTCCAGGAATAGAAACGGTGTACGTTAGATTCTTGCTCTCTCCTGGCTGAAGCGGTACATCTTGTAAACCAGACACAAAAGAGTTGATAGATGCGCTGTTGCGCTTGTCGGTATTAGCGTATAGCTTCGGCTCGCCTGTTGCATCATCTGACTCAAAGTCACTAATAAATGGTTTTGCAACGATTGCACCACGTGTTACGTTCCTAATGCTGATTTCAACTTTATCAGTTTTGCCGGGCTGAATGCTCAGTTCGGTACGCGTAGGGGATACACTGAGCCCACTACCGCTACCCTGATTATCTTGCGCTCCTACCCGTCCCAATACCGCAAGCATACTTGCGGCCAGAATAAAGCCCACTACAAGCACAGAAATGCGTCTTGCATATGCCTTCATTTACAATTTCCTCCTTTTGATTTGATAGCTTGCCCCTAGCTTACCGTATTGCTCTTATGGTTGCAAGCAAAACTAAGAACCCCTTTGGACAAGTTTTAGAAAGATGCTATTGCGGTATAGGTCATGGTGGCAACATATACGCCCGGGGACTGATTATCAGGTACGTTGACAATGAAAGCAGCCGTAAAGATCTTGAAGTCGGTTGGCAGTGATGACGTTGTGATGGCTTCCCCATCGACAAAACGATAGCTGTTAGGTATTCCGTACCCACCTGTCGCCACAGAGGTACCTACCCCTACCGGTTCCAGCCCAAACGAGGGGCTCGAGTTAGCTCGCAAGTTTAACCCGAACTGGCTTGTACCAACTATACTGCCCGCATTCGCTCCCAACGGGGTAATAGTATTGTTACCTGAGGTCATCGTAAAGCCATTAAGGTAGGTTGTGTAACCAGTCGGGTCATTGGTTGCACCAGAAAACTGCATAAGCCCTGTGGCAGTTCGATCATCACCTAACTCCCCAATATCTATGTAGTTACCAGTGACGCTGTTACAATTTAATGTCACAAATACACCGGTACAAAACGTTAGAAACGGCGGTACGTAAGCCTCAACTTGGAAAATGTCCTGAGTAGCAAATGCAACTGAGCCATTATCAGTGACAGGAGCAGTCGCGTCTGGGGTTGCATATGTGGCTATCCGGACAAAGGTCGTCTGCGCGGGAGTTGTAGGGTTAATAATACTAGAAAATTGGTAAGAAGACGGTCCTGAGATGCCGACAGCTACGGGTCGGGAAATAACAATCGTATTTGTAGTGGAGTAGGCAGGCGCATATGAAAAGCCTGTGTTTGTGGTTTGCCCACTTAAAGTTACACCCGTAGCATCTAACCCAAGTGGGGCCGTGCATGGGTCAGCGAGTCGTGGGCTGTTGGTACAATATGTAAATGATACCGAGGCCATTGGGGTGGTAGAGGCAACATCAAAAGAAAAGGCATGTTGTGCCGGCGCTCCTAGTTGAGCAGTAGAAATTTGTATAGAACGATTATCGAGCTGTGCTGCCCCAACTCGTGGAATAGTCCCTAAGATTAAAGGCAATGCCAACACTACTGCCTGCATATAGATAGCAAGCTTACTTGATACGTGATGTAGGCTTTTTATATTCATTCTCTTTAGCGACTATTAATACCCCTACTATAGCAATAGCGGTTTAAAGCAGCAATTAAGGACATAAAGAAACCCCAGTGCCACTAACGGCACTGGGGAATGATGACATGGATATATTCTTACTTAGAACGTAGCTGTAGCAATAAAGTCAGCTTGTACTGAGTACGAACCGGTTGGCGTTGTAATGCCAGCGGTTGCCGCAAACTTGAGGATTAAAGCCTCGTCGTCAACCACTTTGACAGTTGAAGCTGCTGAGCTCGCAATACGATCAACCGTACCAGTCGCGTCCCAGGCGTACCCAGCGTTGGTGGTACCAGCGACCTGGTTAGCGTCAGTGGTGTAGACACCAGCACCGGAGCCATCGAATTCAGCATCACGAGCCAGGTTGTAGTCGGTTCCGGCAACTCCACCACCACCTGCGGTGAGGAAGTCACAGTAGGTGTAGGCAGTAACACTACCACAGTTAACACCAGCGACGGTCATACCGAATTCTTCAGTTCCAGCTACGAGTGTGCTTTGAGTAGCATTGGTGTTGAAACACTGGTCAGTACCAGTTACAGATGGCACAGCGCCACAAGTGGCACCGGCTACTTTTAGAGCACCGGATGAAGTGTTAAGCAGTGCTCGGTAGTCAACGACGACACCGTTTACTGCGTTAGTTCGAACCATGGCGACACCGTTTTCGTCATCACCACCGTTGACGGCATCGACCGGGGACACGTTGTTTGTGCCACCCTCAACGTTACCGATATCCACTGCACTACCAGATACGGTGCTACAGTCAGTCGCTACGCTTGTTGTCGAATCATCAACAGCAGTTGAGCCGACACAGAAGTCGAGGCGTTCCTGGACACGTGCGTTGACGGTCAGGGTTTGGCTGGTGCTTTGTGCAAAGACACCTTCCCACTCTAAAGTCGTGCCTGTATCGCTATAGATACGAAGTCGTGTGTAGTAGGACTTGTTTCCTGTAGCAGTTGTGTCGTTAGTGATGTCGGTGGCAGCAAGAGAGATTGTTAGCTCGTCCTTGCTCGCGGCATCATCTGCGTTTGTTTTGTCAATTTGGATCTGGTTGTTAGTACCACCACTTGCACCGTTTTCAACTGTAGTGGCAGTTACACCGGTTGTCGTCCAAGGGCCACCTAATGTAGCAGTAGGTGAGCCAGCAATACTTGGTGTATTGGTTGTGTTACAGACACCGAGAGGGGCATCACAGAACTCGATTTCTATATAGTCTGCATTGCCCGCATCCGCAGTAGTGTCAAAGACCCACGTAAGATCGGTCGTAGTGCTGGGCACTGCGCTGGTTGATTGCAGTTCTCGCTCAGTCACAGCCGGCGCCGCAAAAGCGATGCTTGGCATAACAGCAGGAACTACAGCCACTATGGTCAGCGCAAGCGCCATAGTACACAACGTCACCCTACGTGATTGCAGGGCTAAATGTTGTAACATTGTTATTTCTCCTTTATTACCATGCCCTACATGTAATAAAAGCCGAACCACTCTCTGAACAAGTCAGAAATTCTGCTGGCTTAAACCCGGTATCGGGTACGTATGAAATGTGAGGCATGAATTGTTATTTTTTGTTTTAGGTTAATACGCTCCCTATTCATACCATAAGAAGTATGGTTCTGGCAAGTGTTTTATCCACAGTCTTGCCCAAAAACAAGCTAGTAAGTACCTGTTACCACAATATTGTGCACCATTGTGTAGCTTCCAGCTTCTGTAATGCTGTTAATATTCGCAATGTAGCTAATGGTGTAATCAGTTCGTCCGACAGCTTGATTCGTGGCACTAGCGGCTGATCGGGCGATGATGTCCCCTTGCCCATATTTAAACTGATTTGGGGTGTTGTAGCCAGTAACCACTTCGCCGTCAGCGAACGAGTCATCTGGAACATTGAGTGAATTAGCGCCGATGTCTGGGCTAGAATTGTCAACGAGGTTGATGCCGAATTCCTCTGTACCGGGAATAGGGACTCCAAGCGTACCTTTAGCGTTTATGACTGCACCACCTTCGCTCGTGAGAGATGGGCTCATCGTCTGCACGACGTAGTTGCTAGAGAGATAGGTCCGCACCCAGAATACAGCAGTGCCTGTAGCAGTCGTGGATGGGTCAAGATTGCCTAGGTTGACTGTCGTGGTATTAACAAAAAGCTCTAAGAACGGTTCACTTGGTGTCACAAAACCTGCCTCAGCAAAGTAGTTGGTGCTAGCAGAACGTCCAACACCAAGTGAGCCTACACTTGTATTGGCCTGATAGCTTGCCGAGGTATT
The DNA here is from genome assembly GCA_964638875.1 of uncultured Candidatus Saccharibacteria bacterium. Taxonomy (GTDB): domain Bacteria; phylum Patescibacteriota; class Saccharimonadia; order Saccharimonadales; family JALRHH01; genus JALRHH01. The sequence goes on from CAZXBL010000037.1 coordinate 7,575, forward strand.
GTCGACGTTACCGCCGGATCCAAACTGATACTCATTGACACGGTAGTTGGGGGAAGCAGATTCCTGAGCAAAGACAGGACTGGCTGCCAGAGACAGCACCACCAGACCTACAGCTCCAATTTTGCGTATTTGTTTCAGCCACATAATCTGGCTGCATTATACCATGCTGCCTATGGCTAGCTACCGGTATTACCTTGTTTCAAAAGTTTTTATAATACTAAGTAAATCTCTTGCTGTGGGGTTGGCTGTTAAATCTCTGTAGGTAATTTTGTATGTTAGCTCGGTGCCATTTGGTCGGGCTAGGGACATGATATTCGAGCCATTAATTAACCCTACTACTACTACGTAGGACGTGCTATCTGGATTGCAGGGGAAGCTCACTTTATTCATTGTAACGACTGCTTGCGCTTTTGAAGCTGCAGTCACCTTTTTACAATGCTCTAAGGAAGTATTTGTGACTTCTACGGTACCCTCTTCTGACACAGAAATAGGCAATACCCTACTAATGTTGGTTGTTGCTAGATTGACTTGTGAAGTGTCATTCACTTCTATAACCAGATCTTGTTCTACAAGCTGTCCGTTAAGCTGTCGATAAACGTAATGACCATCCCTCGTCTCATTAGTGATAGCTCGCCATTTATCTGTTGTTTGGAACTGGAAGTATGGCGAGGTTTGAATTTTTACATTGCTAGTAAAAGTTGATGTTGTCGCGCTGGTTGCTTTAGAGGGAGTTCCTGTTGCACCTTCCTGGCTGAAAACGTCATACAAAAAGTAACCAACAGCTGACAAAGCACTGAGGAATATAATTAACAAAACAGGACGGACAATGCGTACGATTTTT
>CAZXBL010000038.1:0-3470 GCA_964638875.1 uncultured Candidatus Saccharibacteria bacterium
TACTTATAAATATCTAGTATTTTTGATCCACCTTCGGTATAATCACCTCTTGTAGTCAGAATTATCTGATTTTATATCGTCCTAGATATATTAGAGATTCGCCATCGGTGAGTCGAGCCCATTTAACAATTTCGAATACTTCTCTCCTGGCTACCCTATTGGGGATTCGCCAAGTGGTAAGGCACTGGTTTCTGGTACCAGCATTCGGGGTGAAGATTGCCAGCGGCAATCTGCAAGGCAACCTTCACTTGAAAACTTGTTTTCAAAGATGAAGTTGCGGGCCTGCCGGAGGGAGGTCGAATTCCTTTTTAACAATCTGATTCAGTTTATCTCTCTTGGCTCCCTATGGGGTGTCGCCAAGTGGTAAGGCACTGGTTTCTGGTACCAGCATTCGGGGGTTCGAATCCCTCCACCCCAGCCAAGAGAAATACACTGAATCCTTCCACCCCTTCTATACTATTGGTTTTTTATTTGACCCTCTATAAACTTAAAGGTACAAAGTATACGGAGGGCGTGATATGGAAATGAAACTTGAACTTGTAGGGGTACCTGTAACTGATGTCGACAGGGCGAAAGATTTTTACGTCAAAGCAGGCTTTAACGCAGATCACGACCAGCGGGTTAACGAAAACTTACGTTTTGTGCAACTAACGCCACCCGGCTCTGCTTGCTCAATCTGTATTGGCCAAGGGATCACAAGTGCCAAACCAGGATCGTTGGATATGTTACAAATGGTTGTTGCCGACGCACAAGCAGCTCATGACGAGCTAAAAGAGCGTGGTATTGATGTCAGTGAAGTTGATGAGCAAGCATGGGGTAAGTTCGTGTACTTTAGTGACCCAGATGGAAACAAGTGGGCACTACAAGAATTGCCACCTCGTTAAACTAAAGCATGACAGAAAAATTTCTTGATATGTTAGCTGTTGGAGGCAAGTCAAACTCTCTCGGCAGAGCAAATGAGGTTGTAGGACTTGTATTAAACGACAAAGCCCGACTAGAGGAACTGTATGGTTGTGTGTTTGATAGCGATGCTTGGGTAAGAATGCGTGCGATAGACAGCATCGAAAAGATTTGCCGGGTACACCCAACATGGATCAAGCCCTACATAGATAGATTCCAAGACGAGCTTGTAGCTAGCACTCAACCATCTGTCCAGTGGCATCTCGCTGAGATGTTTGGCGAAGTTGATTTGAATGACAAACAGAGAAATTATGCAATAACCTGGCTGGAACAACTACTATCTTCAGAAGACATTGACTGGATAGTCGCAGCAAACGCCATGAAGACATTGTTCAAGTTCACTAATGACGGTTCTTTTTCCAAAGCCAAAATGGTTTCACTGCTCAAAACTCAGCAAAATCACAAATCTAACGCTGTTATCAAGAGAGCTAACAAATTCCTAGAAGAGCTCTCAGCAGAATAGCGGCTTATTTTGTTATACTGTTAACTAACTATGGATACAGATTTCCAGCCGAAGCGAAAACCTGACGCTGATAGTCGCTATGATGTTAACCGCACGTTGACTTCATACCAGCCATCCCAGGAGGCTCCTCGTGTCCGTGAGGCCGTTCTTGACCCCAATCAATCCCTGCAGGGTGTAGCCGATCAAGAAAACACTTCTGTTGAACACCAAGAACCAGTCAAAGCTAAGCGAAAATTTGGCTGGAAGCGAGCACTGCTTGTCCTATTCTTGGTGCTTATCACACCACTGCTCATCATTGGCATTTGGGACTACCGTAATGCATCAGCAGCGAGTGAGAAAATGTTTGGGTCCAGCAACCTGCTTGTCGGCTTATTACCGACAGGGCTTGAAAAGACCAATGGCAGAACCAACATTTTGGTTATCGGCAACTCTGTTGATGATAATGGTCATGGTGGTGCCGCGCTAACAGATACTATTCTGATCGTTAGCTTAGACAAAGAGAAGAAAACTGGTTTTATGCTCAGCGTGCCTCGCGACCTATATGTCAAAATACCTGACTATGGATCAGCCAAAATCAACGAAGCTCACCAAGCCGGCGAGAAAAGTGGATTCAGCGAAGCTGGCTATCAGTCAGGTGGCGTTGGCTTATTATCCAAAGTCATCAAAGAGAGTTTTGATCTAAATATCCATTACTCGGTCACGGTGAGCTATAACGCCGTCAAAGATATCACAAACTCACTAGATGGCATAACTGTAAATATTGAGAGCACTGATCCCCGTGGTATTTATGACCCTAACTTTAAGCCAGAAGAAGGCGGGGCCCTGCAGCTTACTAATGGTCAGCATGAAATCGACGGCCAGACCGCGCTGCGCCTAACCCGTGCCAGGGGCTCGACCTATGGTTCATACGGATTCCCACGATCTGACTTTGACCGCACCAAAAATCAACAGAAAGTATTTGCTGCTATTAAGACCGAAATCAGCCCTAAATTCATATTAGACCCTAGGGAAAATAAAGATTTCTTTAATGCCGTTGCAGATAATGTGCAAACCAATATTGGCCTGCGCGAGGTGCTACCACTTTACTTACTAATGAACTCCGTGCCGGATAACAGCATGCGACAAGTAAACCTGGGCGACGTTGATAAAAAGAATTACCTCTCTAGCTACGGTACCCGAAATGGGCAATTAGCGCTCATCCCGGCTGCTGGTTTGCATGATTTCAGTGATATCCAAACCCTGCTGAAGAGTCTCTAATACCCACTGAATAAATCTGTTTTAATGGAACGCTCTGCCACGCCGAGTGATCGCAAGACTTTCTTGATATGGCGAATCATAATAGGAGGTCCAGATACATAGGGTTTTCTTTCCACTAGATCTGGCACGTGTTTTTTAAGTTGTTCTGCATTGAGGGGCGCAGGGTCGGCTACGTATATAGCTCTTAGTCCAGCTGGTTTGGCGGCATCAAAAATATCTCTAAACATAAATTCGTCCTGGTTTTTTACCAAATAGAGTAAAACAATGTCACATTTCTGTCCTGTATCACTTAAGTGCTTAATCATACTGCGATATGGTGTGATACCAACGCCGCCGGCAATAAGTAGCATTTTCTGCGACTCACCCCTTGGCAAAACAAAACTTCCAGCAACCTGCCCGGCTAGTATGTTATCCCCCACTTTCATGGCCTGGAACGTTTGCTTAAAGCGGCTCGGCTTAGTGGGAATACGCACTCCGATATGTACGGTGTCCTCAGTTGGCGACGACGCAATAGTGAAGGTACGACGGTTACCCCGATCATCTTGCTTATCTACTGGCATGGTAACTTCCATATACTGACCCGGCTGTGAATTGAGCGCTGCTTCGGGGGCAAATTCAAAATCATACAATTCTTCAGTAATTTTATGCTTCGCGATTAGTTTCAGCGTCCATCGTCTCTTTGAGCCGACAATAAATGCATAGACATTAGCGACTAACAGCGCCATTTCTGGATAAATATAGACCTGTCCAAGTTTCAAGTGTGCTGCAAACAATACACCGGTCAGCGCCG
>CAZXBL010000038.1:3480-8255 GCA_964638875.1 uncultured Candidatus Saccharibacteria bacterium
CAAAATTCAACTGCTGTTGACTGGCTTGAGGCTTTGTTGTCTGTTCTGTCATATTTTTAGTACCAAGGAATATGAGTGGTGAGGCAAATAAAAGTAATTCTAAGCTTTCACTAGCCCCCACAGCGCCTAAAGCTGCTATAAAAATAGCCGTTATTACCGATACCACCGCAAAAACACCTACCATCGATAGCCGTCGTGTTTTACGTGCAATAAGTAACCCAAGGATGAGTGTGAATATCCATAGTGAATTAGAACCTACCCACCATGAGATGCTACCAAGACCCAGTGCGCCCACCGCAAAGGCACCAAATGCCGCTGGGTTAAAGATATGCTTGCCTCGCCATACAATTAAATACTTTGAGGCAATCGCAATCACCGCAGCCAGTGCCAAAGCCAATGCTTTGCCAGGTGACAAGTTGGGCGAAACTAAAAAGAATAAGATGAGACACGTGATAAGTCCTGACTCAGCATTTGCGGCTACGCCCCAGATCCGAGGCAACGCTTGGTTAGCAATAAAGCCAGCTGTCAGAATAATTAGCAACGAACCGATCATGTGCACAGGGCTATAGTCAAGAACACCTGTAAAACTAAAAATAATCGTCACAAGGGCTAGTAAACTCAGACCGTAGGTGATCAATCGATACATTGTAATACCGTTCAGCATATCGTCAATTTTCCGTAACACTACAGCCCTCCTTTAGCTTTCATCGAAAAAAGTCGCGGGGAAATTTGGAGAATACTCAAGCGAATAGTCTTGTTTGATTATGGCATATTCAAATGAGAAATGTTGCTGTAGATATCTTGGCTCTACAAAAAAGAGCGCTGTCGATAACCCATCAGCAATTAGGGCAGTTTCGGCAATTACCCAGAGTGCTTGTATATGTTTTGGCGACTCCGTTGATTTTGGGTTGATGATGTGGTGATGTGAACCCCAGTTGCGCAAATGAATTGATGAACCACATAAACTCTGGTTCGCTATATGGGCCATCCCTACAGCAAGGCTACGATCTTCGGGATGCTGCAGTGCGATCTCTACAGGATTCTCATTTTCTGAAAACACCTTTATGTCTCCGCCCGCATCTACAATCGCTTCTGTTACCCCAAAATCTTTTAAAAGTTCACAAATAATATCAACGAGGTAACCCTTACCTGCTGCCCCAAAATCCAGCAACACTGGACGATCTATAGTAACAGTATTCTCTTTTCGTTTAAGTATCCCGAAGGGAGGTGCTATCGTCTTTTGCTGAAATTTCAAGCTGTAATTGGCATCGTAACCCGCATCGGCAAGTGTGTTGCCAATTAGTGGTGATACCAACCCATTTGTCACTTCATACAGCTTTTCATACATTTCAAAAAGTGACTGGCTGTCAGCCGGGAACTCGTAGGCGCCAGCTCTCTGAGATACAGCTGTGACTAGTGAATCATCACGGAAACGCGAGTATGTTTTATCAAATGTCTCTATTCGATTCAGAATACTGCGTTCTAGTTTTTCGGTAGAACTCTGACTGGGCACATAATCAATTTGCCAGTGGGTACCAATTGCCTCAAAGGAAAACGTATTACGCTTTAGCTTGAGATCGGATTTGCTCGAGGGCTTCATCGAATGCCTGGGTCGTTAATGAGGAACCTGAAACGCTGTCTAATTCCAATCCATCAATAGCTTTTCCAATAACCCTGGACTTATAGCCCTGCTGAAACATACTCTGATACTCTTCTGACTCACGCTGGTTTGCGTCCTGCGTAACATCAACTGCTGTGACTGCGTTGTCTTTGAGCGTCAGAACGACCTTAATATCTTCCTCCCCACCAGGGCTTGGGTATGTATCAGAAACTGTATAGGTCCCGTCCTTGTACGTGGCACCTTCATCAGAGTCAGCTGTATTTTCTACCTCGGAACTTATTGAAGCCATTTCCTGCTGGCTTGTAGATGTATCCCTGGTATTTGAGGCTTGTTGTTCGTCCTTCTTGTTTAGCATACTGGCGGCAATCGCAATCAGTGCTACTGCAGCAATAATTATTGCCCCTGCTATTATCTTGTTCTTACCGTTTGGTTGCACGTATCAGTTCCCCTTTAGTTAGTACCCATTATGATATGAGACACTGCTGAGTACAAGCTTAAGAATTGAATGCCTCGCGAAGCTTAGCCAAGTCTAGCTTATGCATTTGTAACATCGCCTGGAATGCCTTTGGGCCACGGATAGGGTCTTTGTGCATTTCTAGTAACTCTTCTGGCATAACTTGCCAGCTCAGCCCATATTTGTCCTTGCACCAGCCACACATTTCGGATTCCGGCACTGCCGATAGTTTTTCCCAAAAGTAATCGAGCTCCTCTTGGTCTTTGCAGTAAATAGAGAAAGATACTGCTTCGTTAAATTTGAAGGTTGAATCAGCGTTAATGGCCACAAATTGCTGTCCAGCTAACTCGTATTCAATAGTCAGTACCTTGCCGGTCATTGATTTCTGAAAGTCTTCTAGAAACTCTTCTGCTGGGTAATACGAGGTACTAATTATTTTGCTGTCAGGAAAGACAGAGACATAAAAATCAACTGCCTCCTTGGCATTGCCGTCAAACCACAGGTTCGGTGTAACTTTACTAAGATTTGCCATGATTTTCCCCTATTCTGCCGCAAAAAGCGCGTCAAGTTTACTGAGCTGGCTATCAAATCCTTCAAGCATGCCCATTTTTATAAGTTCTTCGATTTGCTCTGCGCTGGTTGCAATGCTGGTACACACGATTTTTGATCTACCCTCTTCTTCGATGAATTCGTTCGTAACGGTGATTACTGGCATGTCCTCCTTAAGTACTGCGTCTACGTCTGTGAAGTAGTCTTTGTAAGTAAAGCTGTTGCCTTCGTCTACTGATTCAATCAACATCATTCCCCACGATTCTTGCCCAAACCAATCGCCTTGGTCAGGATCGACACACTTCATGCCGTAGTGGATGCGTCCGCCGGGGACAAGACTGAATTCTTTAGCTGTTGTCTCCCAACCTTCTGGCCCCCACCACTTTTCAAACCAATCTTTGTCAGCATACGCTATCCAAAGCTTCTCTTTAGGTGCATCGAAACTACGTTCAATAATTAGAGTTTTGTTTTCTAGGTCCTTGGTTACTTTGGTTTTTTCCATTTTATATACCTCCTTTTAATAATTCATCTAATTTGTCATGTCGACTCTGCCACATTAAACGATATTGCTCTAGATACTCATCAGCACTCTGCAGTGCGTAGGGGGATAGACTGACCATGTGTTTTTTACCCTCTTTCCGTTTAACAATTAACCGTGCTCGTTCCATAACCTTTAAATGTTTAGAAATAGCCGCAAAACTAACATCATACTTTTGGACCAACTCACTTACTGATAACTCAGCCCGAGCTACCCTGCCAAGAATGTCCCTGCGTGTCGGGTCCGCGAGGCAACTAAAAATATCGTCTAACTGAAATACTTGTTCAACCATATGGTTTAATGTTACTCCAACGATTTTGCTCTGTCAAGTCATTGACAGCAAAAGCTGCCAGTCTATGCTGGCAGCTTTTGCTGAAATTAATGCGGTGCTTACTGGCCACCAGTAGGCGGTTGGACGTTAACATTCGTACCACCACCTCCGCCTCCCCCGAATAAACTGCTTCCTCCCCACAACAGTAGAAGCAATATAACGATGAAGATAATTGCCAAAACTAGAGGTGTGTTACTGCGTCGATCATCACGATGATCATCATGCACTACCACAGTTTCATGTGGGCTTTCTGTAGTACTGGTTTCTCTAATAACTCGATCTACCATAGTTGCCTCCTTTACCCTTCTAGTATGTAATCCTTCTCATAAAGTTCAGTCATATAATTAACAAACTATAGTTTCTCAACAAGGTATACTCTTAGAATACACGACACGATACGAATGAAAGTGAGGCACCCAATGTTACATGACAGCCCAGCATTTAGTGGTTTCTCGGTAAACGATATTGCAGCAGCAGAACAATTTTACGGCGAGACTCTTGGGCTTGAAGTAAATAAGACTGAGCAAGGCCTTGAGATTACCACTGGCAATGGCCACAGTATCTTCATATACCCAAAAGATGACCATGTGCCTGCCAGCTACACCATCTTAAACTTCCCTGTCCCTGACATCAAAGCAACTGTGGATGGCTTAAAAGCAAAGGGAGTGATATTTGAAAGCTACCCTGACATGACAGATGAAGATAATATTGCCTGGGGCAGCAAATACAATATGGGGCCCGACATAGCCTGGTTCAAGGACCCCGCCGGCAACTTCCTATCCGTCCTCAGCCTCGACCCGAGCAAAGATACCTAAGTCTATATTCTTTTAACTAGTATCGTCACTCTAGCTCCCCATAGTAGACGAAATTCGAACCTATGAACTATGACCTATTTCTCTTCAGGAATGTCGAAGTACATATCTGACTTTACTGGAACTTCACCAAGTTGGCATTCATGAGCCTGTATAACCCCAAAGTGAACAGCTATTGTAGTTTTACCTTCTCTGATTTCTCCAAACCCCTTTACAGCACAGTCACCTACACTACACCTAATTGATGCATACTTGTCGTCTATGCCCAGGTTTCGCTCAACCATATTCTCGCCGCTAGCATCGCCTCTTAGCCCTACTACAAGGCTGAGTGCATCAGTGCACTGTCGCTGTACAAGTACCGGACACAATATATCGTTCATAAACCTAAAGTACTATCTTTGTAGTGTTTTGCATATTGCTTATGAGAAACAAAACACTCTGCTCTCACAAAGTGCTTATGCTTGGCTCCC
>CAZXBL010000039.1:0-7249 GCA_964638875.1 uncultured Candidatus Saccharibacteria bacterium
TGTTCGATTGCTGCGATTGATCGGATGACACTGAATTGTTCAATACCCTTTTCAATCTTGCCGCTGCGGCGAATACCGGCGGTGTCTAGGAGTTCTATGTCGCGCTTTTCAAATTTAACGGAGGTACGGTTGACATCACGGGTGGTACCGGCGCGGTCAGCAACAATTGCCTGCTGTTTCTTGGCCAGTGCATTAAACAAATTAGATTTACCCACATTTGGGCGGCCTAATAGTGCTATTCGGAGGATATTATCAGCTTCCGCCTCGATAGCTTTAGGTATAACGGTAATAAGTTCGTCTAGCAGCCGGTCAATACCTGTGTGCTGGGTAGTACTGGTCAGAAAGATTTGTTTTATACCCAGACGCTGATAGTCCTCAGGCATAGCCTTCTTGGCTTTGTCCGCCTTGTTTACTACTAACATTACGGGCTTTCGGCTCTTGAGCGCCAGAGTGGCCACACGACGGTCTTCTTCGGTTATCAGGGTGTCAGCTTCAATAACTACCCAGATTACATCTGCGGCATCGGCCGCTTCTGTGATCTGTTCCTGAATGGTTAGCTCGAAATCATCCTCGGCATCTTTCATGCCAGCAGTATCAATCACCCAAAAATTTTGTCCTTCGTGTTCGGCCCGTGCCCATAACGAATCACGGGTTGTTCCCGCTTCGCGTGCGACGATTGCTTCCCGTCGATCCAAGATTTCGTTGAACAAGCTTGACTTGCCAACGTTAGCCCGGCCAACAATAGCGATGATAGGTAATTTCTTTGCCATTAGCCATAGTATATCAGAGGTAGACACTATTGACAATAGTAAATGTTAGTGCTATAATAAAATGATATGGATAACTTGGGAATGTCATTACCCCAACTTGATGTGCCTGCGAGCTGTGCGGACTGCCCTGCTATATGTGACATTGAGAGCAGACTTGTTGCTAATCAGGTCAGGAAAAAAGCCAACGAAGTTGTTGCAACTGACATTGTTATGTCAGAACCGCCTAAAGAAATTGTAGATCTTGTAACTAAACACACTGGTGCTTCTACCGAAAATATACGTGAAGTGCTGGGGATGTTTCAGGAAATTTTGAGTACTCAAATTGAAGATGCATATGTTGAGGTGGAGAAGGATGACAATGAAGCCCTCTCTGCCGTCAAAGCACTCACGGACAACTGCGAAGGTCGGTTAAAAATGCGTGGCCAAACAAAGCTTGGTGTAACCGTTACTACTACGGTATGCGGTTCATTACTCGCGCCGATTGACCCTACTATTCCCGAACATGCGCATGTTGATCGTGAAAAATAAACGCATTTTAAGATAAATTTACTTGACTCGTTCCTGTGAAATTAGACACCTGCTTTCCTTCATTGTATGGCATCCACAGATGTAGCGCCTACTAATAAATCGTTACACTAAAGTGTTGAATATTTCACAGAAAAGTATTATAATATGGCTCAGATAAACCTAAAAGGTTAATTATTATGCCAGAGTATTTAGCATATCCGAGTGGGCAGTTTGAAGCGTATCAGCCAGGGCCGCCTAATCCAGAACAAGTAAGTGATTTAGCTGTTGCTGAAGTTATTGAAAGTAAAAACACTTTATGGCGTAGAGTTGCCGGTACTGTGGCGGCAGTAGCAGTGTCTGCTGCGGTTATGATTGCCCCCCAGGCAGTCGACGCGATGGACCATGATGATGAGATCCACGCCCTAGCTTTCGATGACGAGCGAGCTGGGCGGCCAATGAAAGATTGCCCAACCATCATTGCTCATCGTGGTTCCGTAGGTCGCATGCACAAACCAGGAAAGAATTTTACTACTGAAAACACCGTATGGGCAGCTCGACGTGCCCAGTTGTTGGGCGCTGATGGGGGTGAATTCGATAACCGTGATTCTGCACCAGACCCAGAGACGGGCCTGGAAGAGACCTTTGTAAATCACGACGGGACCGTAGATCGAACCTTTCCTGGGTGGCACGGAAAAGTGTCAAACAAAACTCCAAAGCAGTTAATGAGTATGCGAACCAGAGACGGTTCCAATATGCCTATATCTGGGACTGGAGAGTATCTAGAAAACATACTCTCGACAGGATGGGCTAACATACGTAACAAGCCCCAAAGGCTGAAGGCAAACATTTTAAATTTCTTTCACCAAGTAGAGATCAAAAAAGTTAAAAATATTCCACGGTTCTTTAAAACTGTTCATGATGTTATACGCGCAAAGCAGCATGTAAATCCCACAAAGTTTATAATGTGGACCACTGATAAGTTGCGCGATGCTTGGAAAATTAACGAGTTAGATCCCAGGGCTAAAATCGGTATGATTTTCTTCCAAGGCCGGCCGGGCCAGAAGCTGATTAACAGGATCAAGCCAGGTAAACCCTTTACCTCGTTTAATGTGCACATTGCGGAAGCTGAGAAACCTTGGGTAAAGGACGCACATGAAAAAGGCATGAAGGTGCTCGTGCGGACAGTTAACAGCCTACAAGCCGCCCGAAAAGCCGTCGAAGTTAATGCTGATACCATTGTTACGGACAGAGTGGGTGTCGTTAATGCCTGGAATCTCGCCCGTAGAGGTATTTGTAAGGCAGTACGCAAGAATATGCCTGTTGTCACTCCTCCTGAGCCAACACCTACACCTACGGAGACGCCTTCCCCTACTCAAACTCCAAGTGAAACCCCTACCGAGACGCCAACACCAACAGAGGTCCCTACAACTGCGCCCACTGAAACGGCGACCCCCACGGATGCTTCTACTCTTTCTGATGTATCCACAAACTCACCTGATTCACTATTTACTGTTTCAGTAACACCTATTACGACACCGTAAGTTAGGCTGGTATATACTTACCTGACGATAAATCGCTAAGGTAATATGAACCGAAGTGAGTGCGGTGGAGTTTGATTACTTCGTAACCTAAGACATCGAAAGTCCGGCGGATTTGGCGGTTACGCCCTTCTGTCATTTTGACGATCCAGTCTCTATAGTCGTCGGTTCTACGTTCCAATTCGAATTTACTAGGGCCATCATCCAGCATTACTCCCATATCGCTAATCATCTGACGATGTAGCGGCTGAAGTGGGTGTTTAAGTGTGACTTCATATACTTTTAGCTTGCGATTACTAGGGTGTGTTAGCCCGTTCGCAAGATCACCGTCATTAGTTAAAAGTAATAGGCCAGACGAATCTTTATCTAGTCGCCCAACCGGCTTGAGCTGCTGGTACTCCTTTGGCAGTAAATCATAGATAGTCTTGCTGCCCTGCCCATCACGACTAACTACATATCCGGGTGGTTTGTTGAGCATAATTGTAGTGCTGTTGACAGGGGGTGTAATAGCGTGACCGTCAAGGGTCACTACATCGGCATCGGATACATTATGCCCGCTAGTGGGCATTTTTTGGTTAACTAGAACCCTCCCCTCGGCAATAGCGGAATCAGCAGCGCGTCGGCTCATGCCGGTAGAAAGTGCCACGTATTTATTAATCCTCATATGCCAAGAAGTGTATAGAATTTACCACCTGCTGGGAAGAGCAGCCAGACAAAAAGTCACGCCTTTTTGCCTGCGCGATGAGAAACCCAGAATGGGTGTCTTATCAAAGGGAAATGTCGTTTGGCGAAACAATGCTGCCTGAAGGTGGCGGCGTAGGTTGATTCCCAGTGTTTGGGGTGACTACCTGCTCTGCTGCAGGAACTATAGGCGCAGCATTGTTTGTCTCTTCTGCCTTCAGTAGTTCATTGATATCAGGTTTAGCGGTGATATCGCTAATTGGCTGGATAACCCTCTTGGCACCAGTAACTGCGCTGTCAGTATTATCCTGCAACTGTCCAGTTGAGGATTCTTCTGGGGTAGATGCGGGGGCTGGTACTTCTGGAGCAGCAACACTTTCAACAGTTGGCGCTTCTGTAACTTCTTCTGGTGATATAACGTTAATGGGAGTCGACACAGGTGTAGCATCGGTAGGCTCAGCCACAGGCTCTACTGCTACTTCTATATTATCTGTTTCAGCGGGCTCCGGCACCGTCGAAACTTCTTCTATTGGTTCTGAGGCTGGCGGTGGCGCTAATGGCGCCTCAGATTCTGGCTCAACGGCTTGTGCAAGGATGTCATTGATTTGCGATTCGGCTGCAGATTCCTCATCTTCGGTTGTTTGTGTTAAATCATCCGAAACAGCGGGTTCGAATACTTGAGGGTCAACAGATGCATCAGTTCCTGGCGCTTCTGGTGTTGCTTCGACTTGGTCGGATGTTTCCACTGTAATTGGGGTGGGTTCTGCTGCTGGTACTTCTGGAGAGACTTCAGCTGGTGTAGGCGTAATGAGCTCTTCCACCTCTTCTGTTATAGGATCGGCAACAGGCTCATCCACAACAGGTGTAACTGGTGCAGTAGTGGGCTGCATAGGGTCTGGAGCGGCTATAGGCTGCGCTGGGGCAGTAGGTTCGTCAACCACCGGTGTAGTATCTGCAGGTGCCTGGGTTGGCTCTGAAACGCCACTAGAGGGCTCCACCACCGTGGGTGCTGCGACGGGATCGGGTGTGGGAGTATCAAATGCTGGGGTTGGTTCGGGGGCAATCGCTGGCATGGCTGCACTAGTAGTACTTGCATCAGGTGATGAGTCACCGCTCAAGACATCATGAGCAACTTTGGCGACATCTTCTAGGGTAACTTGTGATTTTACGAGGTAACGATCGGCGCCCAGTTTATCGGCACGGCCTTTGTCTTCTGTCTGGCTGAGAGCGGTCATCATAATTACCTTTGTATCTTTGGTCTCTGGGGTGCTGCGGAGAATGTCCAGCATGTCAAAACCACTGATTTTGGGCATCATTACATCGGAAATAATCAGATCGGGCTTTTCCTTGACGGCCAGCGCTAACGCCTCTTCACCATCCTTGGCCGCAACGATTTCGTAGCCTTCGGCGAGCAAACGTGCTTCGTATATTTCACGTAGGTTGTTGTCGTCCTCGACGAGCATTATTTTTGCCATGAATTTGGTGCCCTGTTTACCTTTTTATAATAGTTATGCTTATGGCTGTCATTGTACATTATATTTCCCAAAATTACACCGGGGTGGTTAACGAGGTGACCGGAGCGCTAGTCATTGACTGTGCGGCTTGCTTGCGGAGTTCTTCGGCCTGCTGGGGTGTTAAACGTGGCAGGTTGATGTAAAAGGTGCTGCCTTTGCCCAGCTCGCTCTCTGCCCAGATACGCCCGTTATACAACTCGATAATTTTCTTACAGATAAACAACCCAAGCCCTGTACCGCCAATAGTACGTGTGGCAGAATTGTCGACGCGGTAGAATTTTTGAAACAGGTGGCTGATGTCTTCTGGGGCGATACCAGGTCCGGTATCATGCACGAACAGCTGGACGACCTCATCGTTGCCAGTGAGGCCAAGGGTTATTTTGCCGCTAGGGGTATATTTGACGGCGTTATCAAAGAGGTTAGTTACCACTTCACGGAGTCGATCCGGGTCAACGCTAACATAATACAGAGGCCGCACAACATGATCACTAGCGCCGCTGCGCCCAAAGACAAAATCGGTGAGCAACCCCTTCTTCTCTGCCGAGAATTTAAAGGAGTCAGACAGCTTTTCGACATATTCACCCAATTCAACTACTTCTGGATGGCTCACGAGGCGTCCATCCTCGGCCTTGGCACTTGTCAGAAGATCCTGGAATAGTTCACCTAAGTGATGGGTGGATTCTAATGCTTTTGTCAGGAAATCACGGGCTTTGGAGTCAATCTTGGAGACTTTTTCATTCAATGCCAGTTGTAGGTACCCCTCGATTGCGGCTACCGGGGTGCGCATTTCGTGGCTGGCAGTGCTGATGAACTCAGCACGCTGTTTATCGGACTGGTGGGTGGCACTGATATCCCGAATCACTACGACACCACCGATGGTTTCATGTGTCTTGGGGTGGATAAGAGGCGACGTCACTACTGACACGACCACCGAATTTGCGCTGCGACTGACAAGCTGCAAGGTCGCCATGTCCGCTACTACCTTGTTGAGGATACTTTCTATAGGATTGTCTTCCTTGGGTAGGTCCGCGCCATCCTCCTTTTTGAAGTTAACGACAAGACGACAATCACTGCCCGTCCCTTCCTCGACTGTCCAGCCGGTCATCCGGGCGGCTGCGGGGTTCATAAGAGTTATGGTGCCTTGGGGATTGATGAGTAGCACACCGTCGGTCAGGGCTTCTACAAGTATTTCAGATTGTTTCTGATTTGCCTTTAACTCCCCTGACAACAAGGCTACTTTTTCGTTATCCGCGTCGACAAAAAAACGCTTCCAGAACAGTTGTCCTGCAGCAGCTGCAATTACCAGAACCCCCAGCGTAACGAGCGCTCGCACTGAATATTCGGTATGACCCTGCGTATCTGTAGAGGTCAGAATAAAGTACATAGCAGAAATAAAAGCTACCCCCGCACTTCCGTACACTCCAAAAATCGCTGCGATAAAGGACATAACCGCCCACCACCAGATAAATGGTGATTCCATCTGCCCTGTCGTCTGCACCACGCTAAAGACCGTTGATGCTTGGAACATGATTAAAATGAGCATTGATTCCAGATGGTTTGTCTTAGTAGCAATTCGGTTGTAGAAAGCTACTGCATAACCGATGGTGAGAACTGCCAGCACTCCGCTGAAATAGCTGATTTCCGGAACTTGCTTAAACGGTAGTATTGCTGGTAAAAACCAGCAGATTAGCGCGAATAACAGTAGTAAGCTCGCTACTGCGAGGGTGAACCACCGATAGAGTATGTACCACTTTTGATCGACTGTTTGCATATGCTGTTAAACACTTGCCCTTCCCACCCTAGAGAAGTCGCCCGTGCGCTTGATTGTAGTATACGGTAATGCTTACCAGAAACCTAGACGTTTTATCCCTGTTGTGTTAGTATTTTCAGGTCTTTAGTGGACTTATTGCCCTTGGGGCTTGCCGTATATGGGTTCTGCGAACCATATACGCCTCAAATTTCTCGGAGATGCGGAAAAATATGTAAACACATTTTGCCGCGCTTCACTCGAAATTTGGTCGTATCGTCTAACGGTTAGGACACCAGGTTCTCATCCTGGCAATCCGGGTTCGATTCCCGGTACGATCACCAAAACAAGAGCCCCAGGAAGTCTGGGGTTTTTGTTTTGGTGATACCCAGAGAAGCGAACCCGAGAACGAGCGAAACGAGCGGGTTCGCTAAACACAGCCACGCACAGGAGTTTGCTGCGAGCATGGTTGTGGTATATATGGCTTTTGCC
>CAZXBL010000040.1:0-1474 GCA_964638875.1 uncultured Candidatus Saccharibacteria bacterium
TTCTTTGACAAACACTTCAACATGGGCAGATTCCCGTGCGTGACGCGGCATGTAACGGTCGAGTTTGCCAATCTTCTTAGTTATGTACTTCTTAAGGTCGTCAGTTAATACTGTATGTACGCCATTGATCTCGAATTTTTGGATCATAGGTGATGTCCTCCTTTAGTTAGAAAGTACGGATAAGCCATAGCTTATGGTTATAATTATACTCCTACTAACAAACTTTTTCTGTGACCTAGATTGCCTCACGACCGCCCATGTACGGACGAAGCACTTCCGGTATAGCTAGCTTTCCTTCTGGCATCTGATTATGCTCAATAAGGGCGATGAGTGAGCGTGCCAGCGAAACCGCAGTCCCATTTAATGTATGGAGGACCTGCACAGTGCCGTCCGTGCGACGGGTCCGAATGTTTAAATTACGGGCTTGGAAGTCAGTGCAGTTTGAACAGCTAGTTAACTCACGGTATTTCTCATCCACGCTTGACCAATACTCGACGTCGTACTTTTTGGCAGCTGGTGCGCCGAGGTCGCCAGATGCAATATTAATTACATGGTATGGAACGTTAAGTGACTGCCATAACTCTTCCTCGATTGCTAAAATTCGTTCATGCATTTCTTGACTCTGCTCTGGCGTAGTAAATGCATACATCTCGAGCTTATTAAACTGGTGAACTCGGAATAATCCGCGCGCATGCTTGCCATAAGTGCCGGCTTCACGACGGTAGCATGGGCTCAACCCAGCATATAAAAGTGGTAGCTGCGCTTCGTCAATAATTTCATCTGCGTGGAAACCCGTAAGTGGGGCTTCGGCTGTGCCAATCATTGTGAGGTCTTCACCCTCAATAAAATACTCGTTACCCTCGTCACTACCTTTCGGAGCAAACCCTGCGCCGTAAGAAGTCTTGGTATTTACCATGTGAGGAACTGTCATATAGTTAAAGCCCTTGTCAGTCACAAACTTGATTGCATACTGGGTAAGTGCCTGCTCTAGTAAAGCAAGATCACCTTTAAGAAAATAAAACTTAGCACCAGCGACTTTGGCGCCACGTTCGAAGTCTACCCAATCACGTTCAGTCGCAAAGTCTAAGTGATCTTTGGCACCTGTGGGCTGATCGCCCCACTGCTTGATCTCTATGCTGTCCTCTTCGCCACCGAGGGGTACATCGTCAAAGGAGAGATTAGGAACCTGGTTAAGAAGCAATGTGAATTCTTGGTCTATGCTGTTTAGCTGGTGCTCGAGGTCAGCTAGTTGATCTTTAATTTCGCGACCTTTGGCCATTTGTTCTTCTGAAGGTTTTTGGCCTTTCATGCTGGCGGCAATCTCATTGCGCTGTTGACGAAGTGCGTCAACTTGACCTTGTAGTTTACGACGTTTTTCATCAAAACCCAGTAGCTGGGTTATATCAACATCGTAGCCCTTTTGCTTGCTCTTTTCGGCAACAAGTTCTGGGTTGTCTCTTATCAGCTGGATATC
>CAZXBL010000040.1:1484-7051 GCA_964638875.1 uncultured Candidatus Saccharibacteria bacterium
ATCAATCATCGGTCTTCGCCCTCTGGCAGCATATTATTAGTAGGTAAATGAATAATCATAGAAATAGTATACCTTAGACGAAAACTAAAGTGGACTTTACTAGACAAGTTTGCAGTGTGAAGATTATTATGGATTCACTATGAGCCACGAGGTAAAGCTACACACTGTTCAAACTAACATCCTAAGGGCGTTGCTGTTTCAGCCTGTTGCTACTTATGCGAGCTTACAGCAAACGACTGACCTAAGCAGTGATCACTTTAATTTTCATATCTCACGCTTGGTTGATTTGGGTTTTGTAGAAAAGGTTAAGCGCGGTACATATAGGCTGACTGTAAGCGGCAAAGAATACGCAAATCGCCTTGATACCGACAATAACACAATAGAACGCCAACCAAAATCTGCTGTCATATTTGGTCTGCGGCGGGAAAATAATGGCAAAACTGAATATCTATTTCAGGAACGGCGTAAAAATCCTTACTTTGGTTTTTGGGGTCTTCCAAGTGGCAAAATACAGTGGGGAGAAACCATTGCAGAAACTGCACGGCGGGAATCGCTGGAAGAAACCGGCTTAGATGCAGATTTCACGGTAGTAAGTGTTTACCACGAAACCGTTCGGGACGCTAAAACCAGTAATATTATTGAAGATAAAATATTCTTTATCGTCCGTGGCGACAATGTCCGAGGTGAGCTTGTAGAGGACTTTGAAGGCGGGCACAATGAATGGCGCACCGTTGAGGCAGTACTGAGTGAAGAAAAGAAGTATGCAACTTTGCAGCCAGAGATTGATTTTTTGACCACTAATCAATGGTTTAACGAAGAGACCGTTACGTATTCTGACCAGGAGTTCTAAATGGCTCAGCCCAAGGTGGTTATTTGTGGGAGCTTTCGAAAAGACCCAGTCGGAATTGCGCGGCTATTCCGGGAATTAGAGACGAACGGTTGCAGAATTTTGTCCCCTCTCACATTAGACTTTACTAATACTTCTTCTGAATTTGTAACCGCACAGAACGATGCATCATATTCTATTAAAGAACTTGAACGTTTCCATCTGCGAACGATAAAAGAAGCTGATTTTGTAATGATGCACGCACCCGAGGGCTACATTGGCACAAGCGCCAGTTTTGAACTAGGTTATGCAACCGCGCTGGGCATACCGGTGTATAGTAAAAATTTCCCTACCGATGAGATGTTGCAGACACAGCTAAAGGTTGCATCTTCTGTATTCGAAATTCTAGAAACTATTTCTTAGATTTTTGCTTTAAAGCAATAATGGTTAGTTCCGTACGAGATCGTGCGTAGGAACAGAATTCGCAGGGGCCACCCATGGCGGCTGTGCCAATTGGAGGCATCTCGTCATTATCCATACACTGCTTCATTTCTTGGATAGTTTGGTCTACCCAATCACTGTTACCGTGGTGCGGAAATACAAATGTGTCAAAATCTATTCTGTTAAAAAACCCTTCCCGTTCCTGGGTACCGGTAGCATATACAAAGTAGCCCGTGTCACTGACATTGAAACCGTTTTGCTTTAATAACCACTGATATATCTCCATTTGGCGACGATACATGTCGTGCCAGGTACCTTCTGGCCCTAGTGCCGTAACAGGTTCCTTTTTAGCAGTTGCCTTGTAATCAACAACTATCAGTTCGCCTTCATCATTCACCCATATGTCGTCAACAGCACCAAAAATGTGCAGATTCGTAGGTTCATGCAACGTCGTAATTCCAGTGAAATTATAGCGCCAGGTATCAAGATCAGCGTGTTGATACGGGATCGCTTTAATCTGGTTATCAGTCATCAGGGGATGCGGTTGTTGCTTGGCACGGTAGCTGTCAAACTCCTTTTTGAATAGCTCGTCGATGGCTTTGTTGATGTTAAACGGTGGGCTGCTTGGCCTGGTTATCTTTAGCCTTACATCCAGCCAGAAACAACGCGGGCACTGCATAAACAGCTCAATTTTGCTGCGTGACAATTTAAAGGGTGTCTTTTGCCCAGGTTTGTACGGTAATGATCGTTCCCTCGCGTATGCCATTCAGCGTATTGTACCAGTATTCCTAGTGAGATGCGTGGAAGTGGGGCTTCTTGTGTATATGGAACTTATATAAACGATGGTTGCTATAGTGCCTGGCCATAAATAACCCCGCTGCAACCAATCCACCGAGTCCGACACCCATGCCAGTTATCAGCAGTAACGCCGGCGGGTCCTTGATATCTTTACCACTAGTGATTGCTTGGCGTGACATATCCGCATACTGCTCTGCCAAACGATGCGCTGTGTACAGGCGCTGTACTTTTTCAAATTCTTTTAGTGCTTTTGAGTAATACTGCCTGCCGTAGAGATCAAGCCCCTTGCGCCATGCGTCCTGTACGTCACTTGATGTGTTTAGTGAAATCTTTTTAGAGTCGAGTAATGACGTAAAATCTTTTATATCACGAATATAGCTTTTGGCAGCATCACCAGCCACACCGCTATCGTAGCGGTAGGTCAGAATACCGATTGCTGCGCCAAATTCATCGGTAGCTGGCCCGCCGCTGTTCCCATGTGAAGCATCAGCATCTGTCTGGTAAAGTTTTGTACCAGTACCTGCCGTATCCCTGATCGCGCTAATTGTGCCACTCGTGACCGATACGTCTAACTTAGAGTTATCTATTAGATTATTATCAGCGTCGCCGGGAAATCCGAATAATGTTATGGGTTGGGTTTGACGGGCGGTTTCTGTTGCCAGTGCGACGTACGGTGCATTGTTTACGTCGATTTTTAGTATTGCTACGTCACTGGCTGAAAAGCCTTTGTCGCTATTGGCGGCTAAAGTTAGCTGATCTTTGGCGGCATAGTCATACCCGATAACTGTTGCTTGCTTGAGCTTGTCACTTGGTTGGAAGCGTGTGATAGCCCGTTGCAACTCTGCCTGATCCTTAATTTCGTATGCTTCATCACCTATCCCTACAATCGTGATTTCACGCTGGTTTGTGAATCGTAAGTCACTGTCAGGCAGGTCGTAAATACGAGAAAGTGCAGCTGCAGTCAAATCCGCACGACCAACAATCTCACTTACTTGTGATTGGCTCATCTTCATGCCCTGCAAATACGTGTGAAGTAATGACTTGTTTTGCAGCAATGCTTCCACGAGCATATCTTTGGCGCCGTAAACCACGACATGCCCATTCGTTGCGATATAGCCATCACTGGATACTAAAAAGCCACTTCCTGTTTTGCCACTACAGGTATCATCAGAGAGTTTTTTTCCCATATATTCCAAGCTACCGCAGACGGCGTGATACACCCTTACAACAGATGGCGATACGAGGTCTGCAACATATTTTTGATCAATTACGGCCGGTTTTTCTTTAGAAAAAACTGATAAGCCCTTCACCTTGGCGTCTGTGGTAAATTGCACTGACTGAATGATCGGCTGCATTGACGAGGGCACCACACTGCCGTCAGTAATACCGCGAACAATTAGAGCTACCGGCTTACCTTCAACCTGGGTGGTCCATACAATTGTTTTGCTGGCGTTACCCGCAAACTTAGGCTCAACAACATATATCGTCTTAACAGTCTCCGAGCCTCCGAGCGTTTCATTTACGCGAGTTTCTTGACGGATATTAGCGAGGTTGGTAGCTTTAGGGGCAAAATAATCTGCAGTTATTGTAGCGATGTCGACTTTTTGCTTGATAGAGGACTTAAAAGTCGCAAAAGCAGCAGCATCTGTTTCTGCCTTTGATTCTAGCTCTGTGGCGGCTTCATTTGCAGGTACAAAACTAGGAAGTGGCTTTAGAACAATGCTGGAAATAGGTTTATTGGCGGATAATTCTGAACTACTGACATCACCATGAACGGTTGTCGTGAACTGCTTTTCGTTGAACACAAAGCCAAACCCAAGTGATGAGCGTACAATGACGCGTTTTACCGTCTGGGTATCTGTTACAGACTGGGAAAATAATGACTGTGGGTTGAGCGTATTACGGGTTACGACGGCTGCTACCTCGAGCGTAATAGCAGCGAGAAAGACTAGGCTGATAGCCAAGAATACTATATGCCGCCTTCGAAATGGCTTGGCGTGGTGTGGTAACAAACGTGCAACATCACCAAGCGCCGCTACAAGCGTATGATGATTCGGTGTTTGTTTTAGGTTACCTGTCTGAACTGACATATGAGAACCCATCTCAAGAATCCCCTTTTACTGCAAGCCACCCTAGCGAGTGCAACATGATAGTTTTGCTCGGCAGTATAGCCGCAGCTATACTTTCTCGCAAGAACTACCATGTTGCACTCGCTAGAGTGACTTTCGTTAACAAATCGGATCTTGAAATGGATTCTCTCCCCTCGCTTATGGTTAAGTGTACTCTGCTAGCGAGGAAAAGTGAAGTTATAGCTACCCCCAGTGTGGTAGCTACTAGCTTAACAGTTTTGTGGCAGCAACGACAGCCGCTGTTTCGGCACGAAGTGTAAGGTCTCCCAGACCTAGGTGTGGTAGGTTACGTGTTTCAAAGAGTTGTATTTCAGCATCGCTCCACCCGCCCTCCGGACCAATCAGTACGCCGCACTCTTTCCCGGCTGTTGCATCGGGTAAACTACCACCTTGCTCACAGATCATCAGCGGAACTTTAGAGCCAATATGATCAAGTGCGGTGGTTATCAGCATTGATTCGCGAATGGTTGGGATATCACTGCGACCACACTGCTCGGCAGCCTCGATAACGATCTTCTGTGCCCGCTCTGGGTCAAATCCCGTCTTTTCTGAACGTTCAGCCAACAGTGGCACAAAGTGAGTTACACCGATTTCAGTTGCCTTTTGTAATACCCAATCGTTCTTGTCCTTTTTCAATAATGACCATAGTAAATAAACGTTCTTGGGCGGTAACTGGCGTTCATAATCAGTTACCAGTTCAAGGTGTGCTTCGTCTGGCTTTATTTCTACAATTCTATATAGGCGATCAGTTTCTATGCCATCAAACAGCAAAACATTCTGTCCAGCTTGGTACCTGAGGACTTTATTCCACTGGTGTATTAGGCGGTCATCGTGCAGCCAAAAGCTATGCTTTAACTCGAAACCTTTGCCTACATAAAACCTATGCACCCTACTCATCAGAAATTTGCACCACACCTTCCCAGACCAGAACAAGTCTGATCTTGTAAGGTGCTCTTGGCGCTCAGCGCATTTTTCAGCTGTGCCACTCCCTTCACCGTACTTTTGTACGGCTCGGTCTGTTGCTCGCTGAGAAAATGTGCTGAGCACTCAAGTGCGAAAATTCTGATCATATAAGATATAGTCTACGATTCTTTTCGGATTAGTACAGCTAGACTTTCAATATGAGGTGTCTTCGGGAAGAAATTGTAGCCCTGTACGCTGCTGATTTTGTATTCTCTTTGAAGCATCATCAGGTCGCGTGCTTGGGTAACTGGGTTACAGCTGAGATACGC
The DNA here is from genome assembly GCA_964638875.1 of uncultured Candidatus Saccharibacteria bacterium. Taxonomy (GTDB): domain Bacteria; phylum Patescibacteriota; class Saccharimonadia; order Saccharimonadales; family JALRHH01; genus JALRHH01. The sequence continues at coordinate 6,911 of CAZXBL010000040.1, forward strand.
CACTTTTGGTGGCAACGCCTCTAAAATCCTATCTGTCACTTTTTGGTGAAGACCAGCCCTCGGTGGATCAACTATCAGGGCTGTTTCGTGGTCGATATGTTCCAGTGCCGATTCTGCAGAAGCATGTACGCCAGCAATATC
>CAZXBL010000041.1:0-4238 GCA_964638875.1 uncultured Candidatus Saccharibacteria bacterium
GATGTTCGTATTTATCGTGAGCACCATTGCCGCTACTATACTGCTCTATGGCGGAGTACGTAGTGCAATTATTTCTATAGGGCGTAACCCATTGGGTAAAAAAGCGATCATCCGAGGCATGTTTCAGGTGATCATTACTGGACTAATAGTTTTCATTAGTGGCGTTTTTGGGGTATATTTACTACTAAGAGTATGAAACGTTTGGGTGGGAAATAGTGGACAGCTTACAGCTTGGGCTAATCTTAATAAGCTTACTTGGGGCAACTGCCTCGTTTATCTGGGTGGCACTACGACTTGGCGCTGCCAATGAACCAAAACAAGGGAAAGACGCAGTTAGTGTTTTGAGCGATGCTGCCGAACAGGATGTTGAACACATCTTTAATGACGAATTCCGTGAAGAGCTCCGCAACAGGGGTCGTCTGCACTTTGAAAAAATTATTGGTGAGAACGCTATGTTCTTGCAACAAGACCTGCGTCTAACAACTTCCCAGCTTAACGAATACATGAAGACAGAGATTACGCAGAAACTCGAAGAAGAATTTGCTAAGTACGAACAGTCAATCACCGATGCCAAGCAGATGGCACTGGATTCTATCTCTAAAACTCAGGAAGCGATTGAAGAACAAAGGGATCTGATGGGCCAACAAATTACAAAGCAAATCGAAACTGAAAAGCAGCATTTAGTGAAGCGGTTCGAAGACAACATGGCGGACATCGTAAACCACTATGTATTGGCTGCAATTGGCGACCAAATTGATTTGAACGATCAGCTTGAATTTATCCTGAGTGATATTGAGGCGAACCGGGAAGCAATACTACAGGATCTCAAAAATGGCACCTAATGCAGGCACCCAGGAAACAGACAGCTACCTGCATTTGCCCTTGTCTATTGTTACAAAGGTCGATGCAGGTCGTTTAATTCGCGAGCTTGATCAAATTGATACTTTTTTAAAAGGTGCAGCTATTCGTGAGCCTGGAACCCCTGTTAAAATGCCCCGTACCAGTCGTTTGCTTGATGAAACGGTCCAGGTTAATAAGCTGAACCTATTGCATGAGGATGATCGCACCCGGCTCATCCAATTCGTAAATCAAGTACGAAGCAATGCACCGGTCATGCACATTAGCTTTAGCGCCGACCCATCGCCAGCCTTTACCCAGAAGCTGATCACATGGTTGCGTTCAGAAATTCATCCCCTTGTACTCCTTCAGATTGGTCTGCAGCCAAATATTGGTGCAGGCTGCGTACTACGTACCACAAATAAGTATTTTGATTTCAGTCTACGAGAACGGCTGAAGGAAAAAGGTGGTTTATTGGCCGAGACCCTGAGAGGGGCAGCTGTCCAAAAAGAGGCTGCCAAATGAGTGCAGAAAGCGGAAACCACCACTTTGATAAATTCGTCGCTGCGGGGAACCCGGTGGGCGAAGTCATTGCGGTCGACAAATTCCTGGTAAGAATGTCGGGTCTACAGCCAGTGGCAGTCCACGCCCTAATTATGTTTGCTGATGGCAGCAAGGGCTTCGTGCATCAAGTTGCTATCGACCATGTTATCGTCCTACATCTAGGTGATAATGTATTAGAAATTGGCACAGTTGGTGTGGTGCAGCACCAGGAGTTGGTCTGTAAGGTTGGTAAAGACTTTATCGGTCGTGTTGTTTCGGTAACTGGTGAACCACTCGACGGTAAAGGACCAATTGCGCCCGATGCAGCCTGGCCAGTGTTTAATACCGCACCACCACTTTATGAACGTAAATTATTGAGTGAACAGTTGGAAAGTGGTGTTACAGCAGTTGATGCGCTATTCCCTATTGTGCGTGGCCAGCGTATGGCGCTACTTGGTGACAACAAATCTGGTAAAAGTACCGTTGTAACTCAGCTTGCGATTAATCAAAAGAATACTGATCAAATCGTAGTATATGTACTGATTGCAAAGCGTCGAACTGATGTCGACACCTTACTTAGCCGTTTAAATGATACAGGCAGTATGAGTAAAGCGGTCGTAGTTGTAAGTACGATGTTCGAATCACTGATTGCTAGCTATATTGCGCCATATGTTGGCTGTTCCATCGCTGAATATCTCTGGCAACAGCTCAAACAAGACACCATTATTATTTACGATGACTTGACCAGCCATGCCCATGCTTACCGTGAGGTTGCCCTGATGTCTGGTGTTAGCCCGGGCCGTGACTCATACCCGGGGGATATGTTTTATGCCCACTCTAGCTTACTTGAGCGTGCTGGACGGCTCGATAGCACAGGGGCTCATTTAACGAGTGTGCCAGTTATTAACGCTGCTGGTGGTGACATTACTGCCTACTTGCCTACTAACGTGATGTCTATTACCGATGGTCAGTGGATTTTGGATATGAACATTTTCCGTAATGGTATCCGACCTGCTATTAATATTGGTCTATCAGTGACTCGTGCTGGTGGTGTGGGGCATAACAAACGCCAGAAAGCACTTGCCTCAGAAACACTCAAGCTACTGGCCGACTATCGCCAGGCAGAAGAATTCTCTCACTTTGGGTCAGAACTAGCGGCCGAGGCAAAGCGTGCGCTCGAAGTCGGTAAACGCCTATTCGAAATGATGACGCAAACACCAACAGACACTTATTCGTTGATGTCGCAGCAGTTAATGCTTGATATTGTGCTGCATGCTGAGAGCACCGCACCACTGGATATCCCAACGTTGAAGCTGAGCGTTGCAGAATTTGCCGCCCAGGTAACGGGCGATGAGAATTACGACAGCGTCAAAGAGCAGTTGTTAATCAAGTGTAGTCCAGGCTACAAACCTCCAGGCGAAGCAGCTCCCGAAGCGTCGGCAGACTCAAACCCAGAACCAGCTGCACCAGTCGAAGAAAAGGACGAAAGAAGTAAGAAAGAAAAGAAGCAGGACGCGAAAGAGGCAAAAGAAGCTGAAAAGCAGGTAGAAGCAGAAGCCCATAAAGTAGAGGAAACCCCTGCCAATAAGCCTGCAGAACAGCCTGGAGAAAAGGTTGAAGCCAAGCCAGCCGAAGAGCATGCTGAGGTCAAAAAATGAAGCGCCCGAATGAAATAGAACGCGAAGAGATCGCCATGGGTGCGCTCGTTGAATTGACTAGTGTGTTTGAGGGCATCGCCAGTATGAAGATTGCCCAGATCAAGAACCAGGTGCTTGAGGCAACGGCGTTCTTTAACCAACTGTGGCACATCTATTCACAGCTGCATGTTAGTGCTATTTTGGATTCGGACGAAGCCAAGATGATGTCGAAGTTATCGATAAGGAACTATACATTATTATCACCGCAGAAGGTGGCTTTAGTGGAGATATCGACCAAAAGCTGATTCACCTAATGCTCAAAACGTACGACAAGGAGAAGAATGCTATTATTGTGATTGGTCACCACGGAGCAATTCAACTTGCGCAGCGCGGCATTTCATACGAGAAGTACTTTAAGCTGCCAAGTAAAGACAAAAACATTAATGTAACCCCGATTATTAGAGAAGTGCAAAAGTACAAAAAGACGACCGTTTTTTATCAGGAATATGTTTCCCTTATGGTCCAGGATGTGAAAAGTATTGAGCTGTCCAAGGCAGTCTCAGATAAAGGAATGCAAACAGGCAATCCTGATGAAGTTATTAGCGAAGCAAACTATATTTTTGAACCCAGCACATATGATGTGGTTGATCACCTAGAGCGTTCTATGATGCAGATTGCCATGAGTCAGTTAATCCTTAACTCAAAACTTGCACAGTACGCCTCAAGGTTTCGCGCTATGTCTGCCTCCCACACTAGGGCTGACGAAGCTAAGCACGATCTCCGTATGGATTACAATCGTTCAAAGAGAAACATCAAGGATGCACGTCTGAAAGAGATCATTAACGGGCTGAAGAAAGCTAAATCGGGGGCACCGTCATGACGACTGCAGTTGCGAGCGCCAATCCTGGAGTAATCATCTCTATTAAGGATCTAGTGGTACGTGCACAGTTCGATAGTGGTTCACCTGTGGTCGGGGAGGTGATTATCGTTCAAAACGGACATGAGACCAAGCTACTAGTCGACCACTTGGAACCGAACGGTATCGCTATGTGCCTGAATGTCCGATCTGACCGTCGTATCCAGAAAGGGATGCGTGTGGACAGGTCTGGCAAAGGGATCCAGGTACCGACGGGCTCTGTTACGATTGGTCGTATTCTTGATGCCCTAGGAGACCCGCTTGATGGTCAGGGTCCAGTAGGGGATGAGAACACCCCTCGAAAA
>CAZXBL010000041.1:4248-6894 GCA_964638875.1 uncultured Candidatus Saccharibacteria bacterium
TTTGACATTGCCGCCACGTTCCACAGAACTGAATATCCAGAAGCCAGAGATTCTCGAAACAGGCATCAAGGTGATCGACTTCTTTACTCCATTCGTAAAAGGTCGCAAGATCGGCATTATTGGTGGTGCCGGTGTCGGTAAAACTGTTCTGACTATGGAATTGATTAACAATATTGCCCGTTCCGGTAGCGGTCTGTCGATGTTCTCTGGTATCGGTGAGCGTATTCGTGAAGGTCACGAATTGTGGGACACGCTACGCGAAAATGACCTGCTTAAAAATACCTGTATGTTCTTTGCACAGATGAATGAGAACCCAGTCCAGCGTTCGCTGGTGGCTATCTCGTCGGTAGCGCTTGCAGAGCACTTTCGTGACGAAGAAGGCAAGGACATCCTGTTCTTTGCCGACAACATTTATCGTTTTATTCAAGCGCGAAACGAGCTATCGACAATTCTTGATCAAGTGCCGAATGAAGGAGGTTACGAGCCAACCATTTTCTCTGATATTAAGGTTTTCCAGGATCGGCTCAGTTCGAATGAAAACGGCTCAATTACCTCCGTCCAAACTATCTATGTCCCTGCAGATGACTTGTCTGACCCGGCTGTGCAGTTGATTCAACATGAGCTTGACTCTGTTATCGTTCTTTCCCGTAAGGTTGCCGAGCAAGGCCAGCGCCCCGCAGTAGACCTTAACCAGACCAACTCATCACTTTTGACACCAGAAATCGTTGGTGACCGCCACTACGCACTCAGTGTCCAGGTGCAGGCGCTACTTCAAAAATACGAATCACTGAAGGGGATCATTGCAATTATTGGTGAGAACGAGCTTTCTGCATCTGACCGTGCAGACTACGCCAAGGCTAAAAAACTTATTCTGAACTTTACGCAGAACATGAATGTGATGACTAAGCATACCGGTGTTCCTGGTGATTTCTTTACACGTGAGCAAACACTCCAATCTATCGAAGAAATCGTCGCCTAAGGGAGTATAAATCCATGCCCGACGAGACACCCCAGCCAGAAACAACCGAAGAAAAACCCGCCGTCGCTAACCATGTTGACGGCAAAACAATGCACGTCAAAATTCACGCCCCATTTAAAGTCTATTTTGATGGTGAAGCGACCAGTATATCTGCAGTGAATCCCACGGGACCGTTCGATATTCTGGCAAAACACCACAATTTCATGACGCTACTGAGTACTGGCGACATAATAGTTAGAACAGAGAGTGGAGAAGAGAAAATCCCGATTACACGTGGGATCATGCACGTCAAAGCTGATGAAATCATTGTCTTCCTAGACGTCTAGCGCATCTCACACCAGCCAGCCTGCTCACGAGCCGAGCTCGCAATCCGCTAGAGGCAATAAGAATTTTTAGTCGATAACTATGTAGTCGAAGGCAAAGCTGCCTGTACGAACATTTGTTGTGCAGATACTGAAGTTATTATTGCTTCGATTAACATAATAGTTGATCTCAGCTGCGGCAGAACCAATGGGTGTTATTACTACATGTGGGGTGTTAGAAAAACGTTGCGTAAAGTTAACGGTTATATAGCAGCCCGTTCCTGCCCCACCCGCAACGTTAATATTTACTGTGCCCGCTGTATCAGTGCCACTAACTGCCGTTGTACCACCCGGGCCAAGTGCACTACCATCACTTTTACTAGGGGTTCCTCCACCAGCATCAATGTGTCTCGAAATATTTAGATCACCGGATAATTGTAGGCTTTGTACAGTAAGTTGAGGCGCAGATATCGGACCACCAAAGCTTGCACCCCCGCTTGAAGTCAGTCCCTTTTGAATATTAAGCTGACCTTGTATCGTAGTATTACCTGTAATACTCAAGTTATTAGCAGTAATCTGGTCAAAAGTACTGGCACCCGACACACTAATACCTGGTAGGCTCAGTGCACCACCCACCTTAATAGTTCCGGCTACGTCCAGGCTATCTCGAACTAAAACCTTGCCGCTAAAGATAGCATTTGATTCTATAGAAAGTATTGATTTAGGGTCGCCGATCTTTTGTTCTGATTCACTCAATTTCTTTAATTCGTCAGCTGATAAAGTCTGGGTGTTAACGGTCGTCGGGGCATTAGCTTTTTTATTCTTGTTAATTCCAATCAGCACAAAGCCACCAGCCAGTACAATGATCAGAAGGAACAGCAAAACATACACATTAACGTGTGCGATCAGCCCTTGTATCTTCTTGCCGAAACTCTTTTTTGGCGCCTCAGTCTGAGCCTTTTTAGCGTCGCTATCAGCCAATGCATCAGTGGTGCTCTCTAATGCGTTGCTATCATCAACGGGCGGTTGAGCATCAGTGCTCTCGAGGCTACTCGATTGGTTGGTCTCTTCTTGCTTTTTTTCCATTTTCCAAAATCTACTTATGCTAATAATACTACGGTTATGTTTATTTCCCAACAGATACACGCCAATACACTACTTTCAACAGTGAAGAGGGCATAGTGCTTGTGTTTTCTCGTTAAACATGTTAAGCTTCAACCATATTGCTTCGCAGTAACCACAAGCAAACGAAAATGACTGACCGTTCTCAAACTGGCATATGCGAATAACAAAATTTAATGCTGGATAAAGGCATTATGGCAAAATACTACCGTCAACAAGGCGAGACAAAGCAAAGAAAAATCG
>CAZXBL010000042.1:0-6655 GCA_964638875.1 uncultured Candidatus Saccharibacteria bacterium
TAAACGACACATCGATCACCACAATATCTGCTGGTCGCGACAATGCTTTAACGTCACGGATATCAGTTTGTTCATGCAACTCAATCTTTGGGTTGCCCTGCAGTGTTGGGTGTAGTTGGTTGGTACCCACGTCCACCGCAATCACGTAATCTGCCCCGTGTTGCAGTGCATAGTCAGTAAAGCCTCCAGTACTAGAGCCAACATCTAACACTACTTTATTTTTGAAATCCAGTTTCAAAACTTTGGCAATAGAAGCCAGCTTTAGCCCCGCCCGTGACACATACTGTTCCGTAGCAGTCAGTTCGACTTTGTCTGATTCACTAACCATGTGACCCGACTTTGTGACTACCTTGTCGTTAACTTTTACATCACCAAGTTTAATAAAGTTCTCTGCTTGGCTCCGTGTCGGTAACAAACCGAGGTCTACTACTGCCTGGTCAAGCCGCTGCTTCATGCGTTACCTTTCAAAAATAATTTAGAAATAATTTTCTTTTGTTGAAAGTCATCAGGTATCAATGCTTCTGTTAGATACAACTTGTGTGCAGTGAAATGGCGCCCTTGCTCAAACCGACCACTGCGCTGTCTTGTTACATGTGGGTTAAAGCCATCACCGGTCCACATAGGTACCGCATCATTCACACCCATGTTCTGTAGTGTGTGGTGAAGTTTTTTGTGCAGATCAAGAATCGGCTTATCATTTTCCAGCCTGTTCACTGGTACGTCCTTTTCCTGCCCGAACATAGCAGGTTCACCACTAACTAGTTCAAGTGGGGATGTCGCAGTTACAATCGGCATGATTGCCTTCACAATATCGGCTGGTGACTTATCAGACCGGAACCAATGTACGACCGTACAATGCAGTGGCAAAGCCATATAAACTTTATTAACCTCTACTGGCTCAATTTCTAACGCCAGCAAGTAGGCATGCATCCTACAGGGCCTCTAGACCGACGCCGAGAATAGCCACAAACCCAAGTGCTATACCAACCTGGGTTACATTCCATAGAATTTCGCTGCCGCTTTGTTGTTCTTTACTCTTTACCATATTAGTCCTTTACGCGTTCACGGTACGCACCAGTAGTTGTGTCCACAGAAATCAAGTCACCGTCTTTAATAAATGACGGTACTTTGACCTTGATACCAGTTTCTAGTTCAGCGTCCTTTAGCACGCTGCTGGTAGTGTCGCCTTTGACGACATTTTCCGTGTATACAACTTTCAGTGGCACGTTTTTAGGTAACTCAATGTTGATTACACGACCATCAAATAGTTGTGCCTGGACCGTATCACCTTCTTTCATATAACCCTTTTGATCTGCCATGTCTTCTGCGGAAAGTTCAAATTGTTCGTACGTGTTCTCATCCATAAAATGGAATGCCTGGTCATCTGCGTACAAAAATTGTACGTTCTTGTTCGTAATGTCTGCGGATTCGATTGATTCATTGCCCTTGAATGTCTTTGCCAGTACCTTACCGTCAATCAGGCTTTTGATCTTAACGTTTACGATTGAACCACCACGCCCCATAACCTTTTGACCATATTCGGTCACCCGATACGGCACGCCGTCCATCTGGAATACTTGTCCCTTTTTAAGATCTGTTACACCTAGCGCCATAATTTATGCCTCGCTCCAAACTTTATCACATAATCCGCTATTAATAATGACTAACGCTGCCATAACAATTGGTAAGTCTTCTGGCGCCCCATTGTACCTATGCATGATCGCTAATGACACCTCTTTAATATCTTCGGCTGTAAGATTCGTGCCGTCAATTCCAACACCTTCGTGTACCAAGCCATCGATTTGATCTGCAGATTCGTCTCTGTATTCTTCATCTGCCAGCAGTACTGGGCAGAACGTACACCGTTCTTCTTTAACACATCCAGCCCGCATGGTTTACTACAATCTACTCGCTTCGCGTCGCATGTCTTCGCACATACCCGCTAACTGGTTACTGTGGCGAAAGTCCATCACCTCTGCTTCAACACGCTCAAGATTACTAATTATATTTTTGAGCGTGTTGTCGATTACGTCCCGACCCTTCTTTGCACGAAGATGGCTTATCAATTGTTCTATGCCGCTGTGTACTTGCCGTGCTTGGGCATGATTGGGCAGATCCAAAAGATCACGCAGGTTATTTCTAAGGCGTTCAGCTTGCTTTAGCAGTGATTCATGATTACTCATACTATGTATTATACCAGAATCTACCCCTGTTATCAATTCAGCTTTTCAACAATTTGTTCAATCTTGGCAGTCAAGTGCGCTACATCCACTGCACCGAACACATTTAGTTGGTTGCCAGATATAACGATCCTGACTTTTTTCAGATACTTTTTGGCATCATTCGCGTTCCGCAGCTGATGCTCCCTGGTCTCTGCCAATTCATAATCCTGAATTTCTAATCGTGCATCGATCAGGTTATTTTTTAGCTGAGCAATCTTTTGCTGCTCCTCTATGCTCAAATAAGAAATATCAATCTGCCCCAACAAACGTAAGACGTCTGCCTCCAAACGTCTTACGAGCAAAAACGGTGATAGTGTATTCTCAATCACTTTTTAAAATGGGATGTCGTCGAGATTAATCGGCTCGTCGCCAATGTCCTCAATGACAATGTCGTCCTTTTTCTTGGAAGCTGGTGCTGCCTTTGGTGTTTGGTCAAATTCACTGCCGCCACTACGACTCGCGCCACCAGCGCCGCCTTCACCAGGACCACCTAGGAAGGTTACATCCTGTGCAACAACTTCTACCTTGCTGCGCTTTTGACCCTCTTGCTCCCAGCTACGTGATTGCAGACGACCGTTTACCAGACACGGACGACCCTTTGTCAGGTACTGTGCAACTCTCTCGCCCAATGGTCCCCATGCAACGACATCAATATAGTCGGTTGCTTCTGTCCAACTACCATCGGCAGCTTTGTAGCTACGATTTAACGCCAAGCTGAAGCTACAAACGTTCTGTCCGTTTGGTGTCTGTCTCAGCTCTGGATCACGGGTGAGATTACCCATTAATATTACTTGGTTGAAACTACGTGCCATGTGGCATTCCTCCTTGTATGGATCTATGTCCATTTGATTTGTACATACATTGTAACCCATATAAAAAGAGCTCGCATACAGCGAGCTCTTTTTTACTACACTTAGCGTACTAGTTGTTAGCTACGAATGGCAGTAAAGCAAGGTGTCGTGCACGCTTGATAGCGACGCTGAGGCGACGCTGTTCGCTTTCTTTCAGACCAGTCTTCTTACGTGACTCGATCTGTCCAAAGCCGTTTACGTAACGCTGCAAGGTCTTAAAGTCCTTGTGGTCAAAATACGCAACATCAGTTCGGTGCTTGAAAATCTTTGCCATAATTCTACTCCTCATCCTTTTCGTCAGAGTCAGCTGAATCGCCGCGCTCTGCAGCTTTCTTCGCTTTCTCTGCTTTGGCAGCTTCTGCCTTAGCAATAGCCTTTAGATCTGGCTTGGTCAGCAAGTAACGAATAACTTCGTCCGTGATGTTAAGGATAGATTCTACCTTCTTAACATTCTCGCCAGGCATTTCTACGGTGTAAAACACGTAAATAGCATGCTCTTGCTTTTTGATTGGGTACATCAGCTTGCGCTTGCCCCAGTTGTCAGTTGCGGTAACCTTGCCACCGTTATCGGTGACAATCTTGGTAACCTTTTCCTCTGCCTTGGTAAGATCTACTTCCAGGTCAGGGTGATAGAGTATAGCAATTTCATACTGTGAGATCATAAGAGACTCTCCCTTGGTTATAGCCCATACGCCTTATAGCTATGAGCTGAGTTATTAACCAAGCTAGTATACCCTATCCGCCCCTGTTATGCAATACTTAACGCGCCTGCGATAGTTTGCTTAGACCGGGATGTCTCTGTATAACTAAACTATTGTCTCTAAAATAGGGCTTAACTCTGGGGACCGCTACTTGTCCCAAGTATCCTCCTGCGTAATAGTCGTTTAACATTCGCATGAATCTGTCAGAAACTCTGTTAGCAACTTGTTCTTGGCGGTTTGTTGGATTTCCACGATAAACCGCAGCTATCGCCTCAGTTGTTTCATCAGGAGTATGACCAGCCCTCCCCTCTAGGTTCAAGTGCATCTTACCTCTGACAAGTAGAGCCTTGTACCTGTTTCTGTCGGAAAGACTTGTTCTAGATTTAACTTCTACTGGGATAATATTCTGAATTTCGCCCTTTTTCATACGGATGACCAATAAATCGTGGGTTTGGTTACCATGATAATAGCCCGAATCCGCCCTTGCGAGCGCTGGCATGGCAAACCATGTCTGAGAGCGAAGCCTGTTTAGACTGAGCAATGCATTGCATTCAAACCCAAGTCCTGTATGATCAGCAACTGCATCAACATTTTTATCTTTATAAGCAAGGTTAAGCCGTACGTTATTTGCTTCCGCAATATTCAGGCAGTCCAGAAAGACCCCTTCACATGTTTCTTTTGAAACTTGACCTAGTACTATGCCTTTCATTAACGGTGAACAGGCTATATCGAGTGCTGCTCTATAAGGCATAGCATAGTCGACTAGGTGGCGCTCTTCTCTGTTATTCATCTGAATTTGGTGTTCAATTGCCCTTTCCCAACATTCAGTACTACGATCAACTAAAGCCAACCTCTCAGCTGACGAACGCGTTCCATTAATGAGAGCTGCTTCTGCTGCAGCCCAGCCTGCTGTGATTAGGTACCTCGGCATGTACTCATTCGCTAACTGTTCAGAAATACCTACCAGGGTATCAGCAGAGCCCTGACCAGCTAGTATTTTATGCATCTTGAGATATTGTTCGTATGCAGGATGTGGCTGAAAGGAAAATTCTTCGATACAAGTTTGATCTGACTGAAGGTCTCTTAGAGTTGAATAGCCGGTAGTTATTTCTGGTACAAAAAGGGTCGGTGACTCCGCGCTCACGCTGCTACCCCGTGGATGATCTCGATTGCGGGGGGTTGGTCGGGATACCTTTTCCTATTATGCTCGTCTGAGTACATTTCGCTTCTTTCTAGCAGAAATGCCTTAGCAGTTTTAGGAGAGTCGGGTGGTAACCATCCTGCATCTAACGCGCCTGCATAGTCTACGGCTAGTCCAGTAGTATTTACGGCTAGCTCAACGAGACGATTCATCATTGGACGGGCATACTGTTCGGGGTCACCTTTGAATTTTTTTACTAGACCTTCGTCGTAGCCAGTGTGTAGTTCCGGAGCACCGATCTCGACTGACGTGCTCAACAGAAACTTATTAACTATAAAGGGTTTTTCGACCCGTATGTCCCCTCGCTCCCATATAAGTGTCCTTTGAGCCGGTGTCAGCGGACTCAGCACAGGCTTAGGTCGGCTTAGTCTACTACTCTTTTGGAACGAGATACACTCTGCAGGCAAACAAAGTGCTGCCATAAATGTAATATACCTAAACCTCCCTAATGTGTCGGCAGGCGCAATGAACTGTAAGCCATTAGCATGCCAGCCGATATGATGGTCAGCATAGGTTGCCCATTGAACTCGGGAGTGCCGGGCAGCTCTATCACCAACCGTGCCTCGGGTAAGTTGCTTAGCTCCTTGTGTCGGGTGGTGTTCATCCGCGACACGCTCGATATTCTTACCACTGGCTGGGCGTTCTGGAAGGTCGGGTCTTGGCTCGAACGGCTTAGCAATACCTGTAAGCGAGTCAGCTAGATGCCCTGCGTAGAGCCTCATGGGAGCCTCCTAATATGCTTCCGTATCAAAAACCTCCCGCATTTCACGGGAGGTTCGACTGTTCTTATTGGTGCGTAGCACAGCGGTTGGTCAGCGATATATTCGGCTGATCCAACCGTCGTCGTCATCTTATTCCTTTATCTCACTTTTTATTTTCACCATACTGTTCACATAATATGCTTACGTTTAGAACAAATCAAGTGTTATTGAACTAAGGGTCGGTTTTGAGGATTGTCGTCTGGGAAGTTTTCATCCAGGACCTCATCGGATGTGCCACCATAAACTTCATCGAGACTGCTCACTAGTACTTCACGTGGTCGTGAGCCGTCGGCTTGCCCGATGATGCCTTGTTCTTCCATACTTTCGATCAAACGTGCAGCACGACCGTAACCAATGCGCAGGCGTCGCTGTAGCAAGCTGGTGCTCGCCTTCTTTGCCTCGATCACTGCACGCACCGCATCCTTGAACATTTCATCATCAGCGTCCTGTCCACCAAAATCGGCAACTACGCCGCCCTTGCCGTTCAACTGGACGGGCTGACTAATAATCTCATCATCGTACTGAGGTGGTCGTTGCATGCGAATAAAGTCAGCAATCTTGCTGGTTTCGGCATCATCAATAAAGGCACCTTGGATACGTTTTGGTTTAGGCATATCACTAGTCAGCAGCAACATATCACCCTGGCCCAGTAATTTTTCTGCACCCATTTGGTCGATAATTGTTCGTGAGTCAACTTGGCTGGCCACCGTAAAGGCGATACGGGCTGGCACATTAGCTTTAATGAGCCCGGTAATGACGTCAACTGACGGACGCTGTGTTGCCAACACCAGGTGAATACCAGCAGCACGTGCCTTCTGTGCCAACCGTACTACCAGTGACTCAACATCACGGGCAGCCATCATCATCAGGTCGGCTAACTCATCAATCACAATCACAATGTACGGCATACCTTCCTCTT
>CAZXBL010000043.1:0-2597 GCA_964638875.1 uncultured Candidatus Saccharibacteria bacterium
CGAGTAATCACCACGGATTGTACCTGGCAGTGCAGCCTTGGGCTCTGTACCACCAACCATTTTGCGAACAACGCTAACTGCTTCGATGCCTTCTAGAACCATTGCGATAACCGGTCCTTCGTTCATCATCTCTAATGTAACATCAAAGACTTCTTTACCACGCCTTGTAACAACCTGCCCTATGTCTTCATAGTGTTTGTAGTAGTGATCGTAGTCTGGTGACAACATCTTTGTTGCGACAATCTTTAGGCCGACACGTTCAAAACGAGTCAGGATTTCGCCAACGATGCCGCGCATTACTGCATCAGGTTTAAATACAATTAGTGTTCGTTCCATTTTCTTCCTTGTTTAGGTTCCCAACTATTGTAACAGATACGGATCTCTAGTGAAAACGTACCGTAATGTCGTACAATGTATGTATGTTATTCACAAAAGCAAAAGTAGATTTTCTAGAGTATCTAGAGATCGAGCAAAACCGTTCCCAAAAAACGATTCGGAACTACGACCACTACCTAACCCGGCTAAATGACTTCGCTGGCGATATCCAAGTAAGTGATATTGATGCCGAGATGATCCGTAAATGGCGCCTGTGGCTGAACCGTCTTGGCACAAATGTCAGTGACGAGTTGCAAAAGAATACTCAGAATTACCACTTGATTGCACTTCGCAGCTTTTTGAAATACTGCGCGAAACGTGATATCTCTGCACTAACAGCTGACAAAATCGAATTAGCACGTGTAGTTCGTAAACAAGTTACTTTCCTAAATCCAGAGGAGTTAGAACGGCTTTTTGCAGAACCGAACATCTCGACACTAGCCGGCTCACGTGACAGAGCCATCCTAGAACTACTATTTTCCTCAGGGCTGCGTGTGTCTGAACTGGTCGGGCTGGACCGTGAACACATAAACCTCAAGCGACGTGAGTTCATGGTCCGTGGTAAAGGACAAAAAGATCGTCCGATATTCATCAGTCCTGATGCTGCCGAATGGATACAGGCTTATCTCGATAAGCGAACTGACACGGTGAAACCACTTTTTGTTCGTTATAGCGGACGGAGGACCGTTGATACCTCTGGAAATTACCATCGGCTAACCGCACGCAGCGTCCAGCGTATGGTCGCAAAGTATGCCCAGCTGGCTGGCATTACCAAGCACGTTTCGCCGCATACGCTGCGTCACAGCTTTGCGACTGATCTACTTATGAACGGTGCTGATTTGCGTAGCGTTCAGGCGCTGCTCGGTCATAGCAACATCTCGACTACCCAGATCTACACCCATGTCACAGATCCACATCTGAAAGACGTCCACCAAAGATTCCACCATAAGAAAACTGATTAAAGCCTACAGGTTACAGCCGTCAGCCGCAGGGCTGCCGCCCTCAACTGTCGCAGATGAGCCATCTACTCTGTAACGCTTACACAGCTCATCGCTCATTACCGCAAAGTCTGGCACAACATCACCATTTACAGTAGAAATTCTTGCCTGCACACGCTTCAGGACATCGTTTGCCCTTGCGGTTGAGTCAACGAGCGTCTGAGCACCTACTAGATTTGGCTGATTTCCGCCAATCTTTGCATGTAGCTGAACATTGGAGCTACCATATAAACTCATCATGCGTACGCCAAATCGAGCTCGGCTCGGAGCACCTGAAACATCTATTTCCATCATACATTGATGTACTTGACCGGTTGGAACGGGACTTGTACATTTTGTTTTCAAAATACTACCCCTATTACCGGTGCCAGCAGAGGTTGCCCAGGTAGTTGTATTTGACCCCGATGTTCCGTCTGGGTAAAGGAAAACTGTGTACTGCTGGCTCCGTAAGTCAGCGGCGTTGAGTGTTCCTGGCAGAGGGACAAGATCAATTCGTAGTACAGGCTGTGTACAGCTCCACTTATTTGCACCAGTGGCTGGCGGTAAGTTAGGGTGGCTAGTACAGTTGTCGACCTCTGTCCCAGAAGCAGCTTCCCAGTTAATGAAGATCGAGTCTATGTTTCCGCCACCCTCTGCCTCAATTTTAGAAACTTTTGATGAAGACCCTACGTTATCAAAGACAAGGTTGTTAACTGGATTCACGAGTAGACATGTAATTGCCACATTATTGCTATTGTCCCCGACATTGTAATTAGTAATCTTAGTATCAGTTCCACAACTGTCTTTTGTGTAGCCAGCGTTTGCTGGATCCTTCAGGACTGTCTTTGCAAGGTTTATGCCAGATTCAGCAGCATAAAATGCCTGGCTAGAGAGCTGGGCGTCCAGGGCTTGGCGTTGGTTGCGACGTGCAACTTGGCTAAATCCCAGAACCATGAGGCTTATAACGATCATCAGAATCAAGGTAGTAATAATTGCCACCATGCCTTTTTGATCTTTGCGTAAACGTATATTTGAATATTTCATTTTTGTCCCCTATAACCTTTTGGTAACTGTAGTTTCTATAGTGCTGATTGCACAGAACTGCCCACCTAATCTTATGGCTGGACACTCCCATTTTGTAACACTTGGATCCGCATCTCCATCAACAATATCGCTCCCGTAACCAATGGTTACCTTAACCCTGATTATATCACTACCAGTTACAGTAAGCTCCAGTAAACGCAT
>CAZXBL010000043.1:2607-5742 GCA_964638875.1 uncultured Candidatus Saccharibacteria bacterium
CGCCCAGCAATTCCGTAGTATCCTCTGCCTCGGTGGGAAGTGTTGGTACGTTACCGTTGTATGCTCTGCAACCCGGCTCTGTGTCAGCTAGTAGTACTCGTCTCGCATCACTACCAAGTTGTCTATTAATTATATAATTGTAACGCTTATCACCGAAGCAATATGCGCTATAACCGCTTGCGCTGGTATCGGACTGATGACTTCCAGGACTAAACTGAGCACTGCGGGCAATATCTTCTGATACAGAACGGGCTGTCTCTTGGGTTTTACTGGTAATTACCCCCTTGTAATAGACACGGCTAAACTGGATGATTGCAAATGTAATAATAAGGAGCACTATGGAAAACACCATTGTAGCAATCAATAATTCAATGATCGTAAACCCACGGTTATTCAGTTTTTTCATCTGTCCACCTTGTAGTTGAGACTCACTTTATCGTCACCACCATTAATACCATCCCAAACGACTACTGTCTCAAAAGTATTACTACCAGACCTGTTAACCGTTATTGTATAACGCCCTGTGGAACAGGGTGTTGACTTAACCGTTACTTGGTCAAGTATAACCTCCGTGCAAAATGTACTGCCGGACGCAGGCAGAAATATAGCATCTTTTAGGCTATCGTCCGTACCAGCTGCAGCTTTCCTAATATTTTCGAGCTGACCCTCAGCAAGCTTCAGAGCCTCTGTATGTTCGCTAACCTGTTGATATGATTTAGCATTACGGCCTATGATCGCATACGAAGTACCAAGGATACTACCTGCAACTGCAATTGCGATCAATACTTCGACAATCGTGTCACCACGCTGCCCCATATAACGCCTTAACTGCATGTACTACCCTCCTTAACAGCTGATGAAATGTTGGTATTCCCGCCATTATCGGTACCAATACTTATCAAAGAGTACTGAGCAGTGGAACCACTTAGCACACAGATAGTCAGCTTACCAGTTAGTTTTTTGGCGTTGGTGGGCGCATTATCAACCAGAGTTCTGAGGCTATTACCCACTCCATCCTCAGGTGTACTAAACTCAATACTAGGGTAGTAGTAAACATCTGCTTTGATAGCGCCACCAGTAGTATTGGCGCCAGTACTGCCATCCAGCCGAGTAATAAACGCGATCCCTGCATTGCTAGTGGTAGCAGGATTACAACTATCACCAAGCCCCACACACGCAACACGTGATCCATATCCAAATGGGTCCTCTTCGCGGAGAGAGGTATTTTTTGAATCATCAGGAGTTAGTAACAGCCTTGGTGATGCTTGAGACAGGCTTATGATATCAACTGAGTCAACGGTTCGCTTCCCAATCATGGAATATATTGTAAAGTGCTCTGCATCTGGACCAGCAAGTTTAATGAATCTCCCCAAGAAGATGCACTCTTTGTTCGACCCCTGCACTGTACCCGATGTAGAGATATTCCCTGCTGGATCGCACCCTACTCCTGCCGTAGTCTGGTAATAGCCGTTTGCAACATCATTGGCAACGTCAATGAGCTTAGTTTCGAAATCCCGGGTTGCATTGGTGAATTGCACCTGTTGCTGCCTGCCAGATAAGTAGATCATAGTGCTAACGAATAGGACTGAACTAACTGCCAGAAAAATCAGTACTTCAATAATGGTATAGCCCTGTTGCTTGGCTGTACCAATACTAATTTGATCTCCCCTACCCCTGATCATATGTGCCCAGTATATCATGTAGACCCCTAGAAACAGTCAAGTTATACACAGGATTTACAAAAATAAATACTGCGTTGAATACCAATCAATAATTCTCTGGCCAAACAACATGACTATAATCGTCGATGTGATCAGAAAAGGGCCAAATGGAATATGGGTATCAAGCTTTGATTTCTTCTGTACTACTGCTGGTAGTGCCGCCAACAGTCCCAGTAGCGACGCGATAAATAACATTAGGAAGGCCAGAAACGGACTCCCAAGCAGTAAACCTATGGCAAAACCTAATTTAACGTCGCCGCCGCCGATCCATGCCCCATCGGATATCTGAAATAAAACATAGAAGATGCCGCCAGCAACTGCCATCCCGGCAACTGCCATGGGGATCAATGAAAGGTTGTCGGTTGTAATTATACGAATAGCCGCAAAAACAGCACCCAGGCCTATCAGTGGGAAAACTATTTTGTTTGGTAGCAACATCCAACGGAGGTCATATACGATTAACGTCATAAACATGATCAGTGCTACGAGCCATAGACCAAAATTTGCTGCCTCTAGCCCAGTTTTTACAGGTTCATACCAGTAGAGATAAGAAACAACGAACAAACCAGCCGTAAGCAGCTCTACGGCCGGATACTGCCAGCTTATTGACCGCCTGCAGTATCTACATTTCCCAAATAGACTCAGCCAGCTAATAATTGGCAGTAGATCATACCATGCCAACGCGTGCTTACAGTGCGGGCACATTGATCGACCTTTAGCGATCGATAACTCTGTATCAGAGGCAACTCGTTTTTTCTTAGGTAATGACTGTTGATGCAATCGCCAAACAAGGGCGTTAACAAAGCTACCAAAACATAGCCCCAATAAAATCAGTATTCCAATAACCATTAGTACTTATGATAACAAAAAACAACCTGTATTTAGGTTGTTTTTTGTTAATCTAGGTAGCTCTAGCTAATTACTAGGATTCTGTGCATGTAAGGGTACTACCGCCTGAGCCATTCTCGATATTATAGAGAAGGGCCATGCCACGAGTTGAGCCACCATCTGTCTCGTTGTTATTAGCATTACATTTTGCACCTGTACGCAAGACCGCAGTACTAAAGTTACCACTAGCAGGTACTGCGGTACCAGCTTCAACCTGAATGGTTAAGGTGGTAATGTTCTTTGTCTTTGTCAGATCCATAATGGCTGTATTGTCCGTATTGACCGGAACAGTTTTATTAGGGTTGTTGTTCAGGAATTCAGTTGAGGCCGCGAGTATCCCTGCTGCTTCGCTCCTATATTGTGTATTCCGTGAATTACGCTGCAAGGCAGGTACTGCCAGGAAGACGATTAGCAAAATGAGTCCTGCGATTGCAAGTACAATCAGGACTTCAATAATAGTGAATCCTGCGGTTTTGTTTCTTAGTTGTTGATACGACATACGGTAGATGCCCCCTTACCTTATGAT
>CAZXBL010000044.1:0-5646 GCA_964638875.1 uncultured Candidatus Saccharibacteria bacterium
CCTTTGCCGATCACGTTGGCACACGCACTTACGAAAGCAATCGACACTGCCCGCGAGGATGGCACGTTGCCGCATCTCCGGCCCGACGGGAAAGCGCAGGTTGTGGTGCGCTACGAGGACGACAAGCCCGTCGCAGTCGAACATGTGACCATCGCAGTGCCACACGACGAAAAAATCAGCCTAGAGCGCGTACGCAAGGATATATATGAAACGATCATTACGCCAGTCCTGACAAAATACGGATATGTGATCGCAGAAAAAGACATTGTCGTGAATGGCACGGGCGTATGGTATACGCCTGGGCCATCCTCGGATGCTGGCCTAACAGGACGCAAAATTGTGGTCGACGGTTATGGTGGCTACGCTCGAGTAGGTGGAGGAGCGTTCAGCGGTAAAGACCCAAGCAAGGTTGACCGCTCAGGCGCCTATGCTGCACGCTACATTGCAAAAAACATAGTAGCGGCAGGTCTTGCCGAAAAAGCTGAGGTAGCATTGGCGTATTATATTGGCGCCAAGAAACCAGTCAACTTTACAATTGATACATTTGGTACCGGTAAAAAAGACCAGTCGGTAATCCAAAAGTTTGCCGAAAAGCTATTAGATACATCCGTCCAGGGAATTGTAGAGACGCTAAACCTACGCCAACCGATCTATCTGCAAACAGCCGCCTACGGTCACTTCGGCAAGTCTAACCTTCCATGGGAGAAGGTGAAACCCTAGACCTCGTCAAACATTAGTGCGAATTTTGTTGCCAGGACACCGTGTGCCCGGTGGAGTATCGCGTGCGATTGCTCAGGGAACATTTCAGCAAATCGTTTTTCGTTATCTGCGTTCTGGCCCAACAACTGCTCAGCAGTGGTAACCTCATAGTCTTCTTCCATAACAGCAAGACCTGCCCCTCGTATATCAACTCCATACGGTAGTAGCTTATCTATGTGGCGTACTAATCTTGCCTCAGGTAAAACTTGCTCTTCGTAGCACGTTAACATGTCTGCAAGATAGGGGGGAAGGGTCTTCTGTAGTTCTGCTAATGCAGCTTGCTCAGCTTTATGTTTTGCCTCGAGGGTCTTTTTATCGGTTTTGAAAGTTTGCACATCGTTTGTCTTTAACTCGACTAAGTCATGTACCAGGGCAAATTGAGTCATAAGCCCAGTATTAAGTCCTGGATAGCGAGTAGCGCCGATTGCCATTGCTGCAAGCCCTAACATAAAGCTGTGCTCTGCATCGTTCTCCTTGCGATGGGTGTAATATCGGGGCACCCGTTCAATGGATGCAAAATCAATAGTGATCTGACTGACATCTAAGACTATTTTGGCAATTTCTGCTGCTTCGCGTTCGTGTTCCTCGGGTAGAGTGAACCTCTCACTTTGGTCAAATATAATAATTTCAGCACCACTAAGTTGAGTCGTCATTGACGCTCCTTTCAATTTATAACAGATACATAGATAGCGTATAAGTTATAAATTTTTGAAAATAGATTGTTCAATTTGACTCAAAAGTAGTTATACTAAATAACAGATGCATTACATTCAGAAGCATATTTTAAAAACCTTGATGTACACCAAGTACGCACGTTTTCGTGATATGCGACCGCCAAAGATTGACAGTAACGCGTATAGTTATCACCTACGAATGCTACAAAAAGAAGGCTTGGTAGAGAAAACAGACGAAGGCTACAAACTAGCCCCCGCTGGACTGTTTTATGTTGACCGTGTCAGCATGACTAACCTTGAACCCCGTCCACAGCCCAAAATAATCACCATGATTGTAGTCAAAAACCATAAGGATGACATATTGCTTTACTCAAAGCTGCGCCAGCCATTTATTGGTAGCTGGGTTTTGCCATTTGGCAAAGTTCATTTAGACGATGACAATATTGATACAGCAGCGACGAGGGAATTAAGCGAGAAGGCAGGAGTTGACCTCGTAGATGTCAGTCACCGCGGTGATTGCTATATTTATGCTAAGGTGGACGGCCAAATTGTCTCGAGTGTAATGGCACATATATTTAGTGCATCCTTAGATAATGGTGAGGTTGATACCGAGAAACATGCCGTTAGATGGGTGAGTGATAATGAGCGGAGCCGGTTACAGCTTGGTCCGGCGGTTGAGGATATTATTTCGGAAATCGAAACAAACCAAGAATTTTTCTTTAAGGCGTTTGATGTTAACTGGAATTAGAAAAGGTCTAAATCCTCTAGCTCAGAAGGTAAAAAGCCTTTTTCGTGTTTGAAATCTGCTTCCCATTTATAATTTTTGCCATAACCTAAATCTTTCATAAGTTTGGTTGGCGCATTGCGAATATGTAAGGGTACGGCGGCGTCAGGGTGTTGCTTGGCGGCAGACTGGGCTGCATGCATGGCGTCGGCAGAAACACGTGATTTCTTGCATTTTGAAAGCACTAAGGCGCAGTGAAATAGGTTGTACTGACACTCAGGCATACCAATCCTCTCTACTGCCTGAAAAGTTGCAACTGCAAGATTTAGCGCCGATGAAGCAGCGATACCCACATCCTCGCTAGCAAAAATTACCATTCGCCGGGCAATAAACTTAGGGTCCTCACCCGCTTGTAGCATCCGTGCCAAGTAGTATAGTGCAGCGTTGGCGTCACTACCGCGCATTGATTTAATAAAGGCGCTAATTATGTCGTAGTGCATCTCCCCATTCTTGTCGTATCCAGGAATCCGTTTCTGAGCAGCGGTTTTAACAACTTCAGGCGTAATCGTTTTGTCTGTCAGCTGTAAAGCTAGCTCCAGATTCCCCAGCGCAATCCTGGCATCCCCGCTAGAGAGCTCTGCTAAAAGATCGATGCTTTTGGCAGGCAGTCGCTTAGCTGAAATCTTCTCTGATTTTGCTGCACGGTTAATGATGTCGATGATCGCAGTTTTACTAAGCGGTTCTAATACAAGAACCCTACTTCTGCTTAGTAGTGGAGTAATTACTTCAAAACTGGGATTTTCAGTGGTTGCGCCAATAAGCACAATAGTGCCGTCTTCTACGTGTGGCAGAAATGCATCTTGCTGGGCCTTATTAAATCGGTGGATCTCGTCAACAAATAAGATAGTACGCCCAGCAAGGCGTTGGTTTTGCTGCGCGCGTTCAATTACCTTAACGATGTCGGCTTTCCCAGAAATAACAGCACTCAGTTCGAGGAAGTCCGCGTCGGTTTTGTTGGCAATAATGCGCGCCAATGTTGTCTTGCCGCTACCAGGAGGCCCCCACAGGATCAGACTGACAGGTTGCTTGGCAGATATAATCTCATGAATAATTTTACCAGCAGCAACTAAGTGTTCCTGTCCAACGACGTCCTCTAAGCTCGTAGGTCTCATTCGCTCCGCAAGCGGCTGTAAACTCATACATCCATTGTACCTTAGAATATTGCTAATTCTTATCTGTTGTGACATAATGTAGCCAAAGGCAGGCGTCGACAAATCGACGCGTTTTTTATGAGCATGCAACAAGATCCAACCAAAATTCGAAATATCGCTATTATTGCGCACGTTGATCATGGCAAAACGACGTTGGTTGATGGTCTATTGAAGCAGTCCAAGACATTCCGCGACAACCAGGCAGAAATGACCCAGGAACTGATCATGGACAGCGGCGACCAGGAAAAAGAACGTGGCATTACAATTACCGCTAAGGTTACTGCTGTGCAACACGGTGATTATCGTATCAATATTATCGACACACCAGGACACGCCGATTTCAGCGGTGAGGTCGAACGTACACTTAACCTTGCTGATGGTTGTCTGCTGATTGTGGATGCTCAGGAAGGCCCCATGCCTCAAACCAAGTTTGTGTTGGAGCGTGCCCTTGAAGCGGAACTGAGTCCAATCGTGATTATCAACAAAATTGACAAGCCTGCGTCACGTATCAAGGAAGTCGAAGACGAACTTGCAGATTTATTCCTAGAACTTGCTGTCCACGAAGAGCAGCTGCACTACCCGGTCTACTATGCAGTAGGACGTGCCGGTAAATCATGGGCTGTTGTCCCTAGCGACCCAGAAGCCGACGCAAATCTAGATCCAATTTTCGACGCAGTGATCGATAAGATCCCAGCACCAAAGGTTGAAGTTGATAAGCCATTCCAAATGCTAGTTACAGCGCTTGCGAGCGACACATTTAAAGGCAAGTACGCTATCGGTCGCATTACCCGTGGTAACGTCAAGCCCGGTGAACAAGTCAGTCTTTGTAAGAAAGATGGCTCTATTGTAAAAGCAAAAGTCGACAACGTATTCATGAGCCATGGTGTGAGTAAATTTGAGGTACCTGGCGGTATCGCAGGCGACATCGTGCAATTAACAGGTATTGCTGATGCGCAAATTGGCGAGACTATTGCCGATGCTAATGAACCGGAAGCATTACCGACTATTGAAGTCGAGGCACCGACACTTCGTATTTACCTTGGCCCAAATACCAGCCCATTCAAGGGTCAAGAGGGCGAATATGGTACTTCAAGACAGATTTCAGAGCGCCTGCAAAAAGAACTCGAAACCAACGTCGGTCTACGTGTGCAAGAAGATGGTATCGGATTTACAGTAGCTGGCCGTGGGGAATTACACCTCGGTGTACTAATCGAAACTATGCGCCGTGAAGGCTACGAGTTTGAAGTTGGTCGTCCGCAAGTTGTAACCAAGGAAGAAAATGGCCAAACCGTTGAACCGGTCGAAGAAGTAATTATCGAAGTGCCTGCAGAACATGTCGGGACCGTTCAGATGGAACTTGGCCAGCGCCGTGCCACATTAAAGGAGCAGTTTGCTAGCCCTAAGGGAGTTACTAAGCTAATTTACGAAATGCCAACTCGTGCGCTGCTCGGTATGCGTAACATCCTAATGACCAACACCAAGGGTACTATTGTTATGAATAGCCTGGTTGTTGGGTTTGAGCCTAAGGGCACAGATCTACAGCAGCTGCGAAGCGGTGTTTTGATTAGTTTTGAAACGGGTGTTTCGACACCTTACTCACTTCAGAACGCAGAAGCACGTGGCACAACATTCATTGGTCCAGCGGAAAAAGTATATGCTGGACAAATAATTGGCCTTAATACTCGCCAAGAGGACATGGAAATTAACGTTTGCAAAGCCAAACAGTTAACTAACATGCGCAGCTCATCTAGTGATGGCGTCGTGCAGCTGACCCCACCAGTAGTTTTCAGCTTAGAACAGTGTCTAGATTTCATCGAGAATGATGAATTACTCGAAGTAACTCCAAAAAACCTCCGTCTCCGTAAAAAAGAACTAGACCCTAACAAGCGTAAGCGCCAAAAATAACACAATCTGTAGTATACTCATTCTCAAATTGAGGAGAGCATATGAGTGAGTCAAAACATATAGGAATAGTTTGCGATGGTCAGTTAGGTCGTATGCTCACTGAAGCAGCAATCCCATTAGGTCATAGAGTGTCTGTACTTGGGGAGGGTGGAGAGAATAGCCCTGCCGCGCAGGTTGGTGCCACTCAAATCAACGGTAGTATTAAAGACCCTGAAGCCCTCCGCACGTTAGTTGAGAAGGTTGACGTCACTACGTGGGAGATTGAGCATATTTATGCTATGGGGCTGAAGCGACTAGCTTTTGAACGCTACAATATACAGCCTGGTCCAGCATCACTCTACACGATACAGGACAAACATCGTCAAAAACTTCA
>CAZXBL010000045.1:0-5264 GCA_964638875.1 uncultured Candidatus Saccharibacteria bacterium
CAGAGTGCCAAGCAAGTTACCGAACTAGCTGGTCATGGGTTACGGGGACGCATCAGTGGCAAGGCTGTACTGGCTGGACATCGCAATTTACTGGTTGAAGAAGGAGTTGAATTACCAGCTAACCTGAAACCAGAAAGTATCAAACAGACGGTAACTTATGTCTCAATTGGTGACCAGCTTGCCGGCGTTATTACTTTTAAAGATGAAGTCAGGGAAGAAGCCAAAGGCATGTTTACCCGCCTCCGTAGTAGTGGCATTAAAAAATTTGCTCTTATCACTGGTGATAATGAAGCGACAGCAGTTGCCGTCGCTCAGCAACTTAACATTGTAGATGTATACCCAGATTGTCTGCCTGCACAGAAAATGAATGCAATTGAAGAAATGATAGCACCGGTTGCATTTGTTGGTGACGGCGTTAATGACGCCCCCGTGCTAACAACTGCAGATGTTGGAATTGCCCTCGGTGCGAGTGGTTCGACAGCAGCGAGCGAAACCGCAGATGTGGTTATCATGCATGATGATATTGCCCGAGTTGCCACGAGTGTTGAAATTGCTAAGCGTACATTATTTATCGCTAAGCAGAGTGTCTTAATTGGAATACTGATCAGTCTTGGGCTGATGGTTGCCTTTTCTACGGGCAAATTTACCGCTGTGCAGGGTGCTCTGATTCAAGAGCTAGTTGATGTTATAGTTATCGTCAACGCTCTTCGTGCTCATGGTAGCTTACGCGCTACAAACGGTTGAGTAATAAAACTGCCACTATTGGTATCAGTAAATTATCACTGCCGTAAACACCGAGATTTTCTGCGGTCGTCACCAGGATAGACGTTAGTATAATGAGAGCCATGCTAGCACTGCCGAGTTCAATACCGTGCAGCGCCACAAAACCCCATATGATCACGAATGTGGTCACAAGAAATGCTAGTGAACCAATAAGAGATTTCTTCTGTTTAAACACAAGGTAGCTATTACTGCTGCCGTAACGCTTGCCGACTAATGCGGCTGCCGTATCTGCTATGCCTAGGATCAAGATAGCTGCCGCAAATTCCCATTTTGATTCTGCTAGAAAAACAAGCAGGATTGCGCTAATGGGGTAGAAAAACTCACCGAATGATAGCCGCCCGACACTGTACATACGTTGCATATATTTAATCCATGGAACACGAGTAAAGTGTTCTGCCAAGTACCGAGCCACGATCATAGATATAAAGAAAATGACTTCTATCCCAATAATGAACTGAAGCGGCACCACAAATGCCAGCGCTGCCAGGCCTACCCCATGGATCACATGGACGAGCTTTCGCAGCTGTTCATTATCTTTACCGTGACTATCTATAAGCCAGCGTCCGATCAGTGCCACTACGACAAGAATTACGACAAGTAATAGTATTTTAATTGCCATTGAGACTAATTATAGTCGACAGTACCTGTAGACCCTAGAAAATGCACTGTTTAAAAAGCTGCGCTGTTTGGAGAGAATTTTCATAGCTGAATGTCTTAATAACCGGTTAAATAGGTCGGAAGATCAGTTTCATATAATCAGAGATTCAGTATATAGGACACAGTTTAATGATCCACCCCTATCACATAGATAAACCTTTGTCTGCATTAGTAGCCAAGCTACCTACTAGAGCAAATCCCGTGATGGTTTTTGCTTCATTTATTGCCGCGCCACCGGCCATTGCAATAATATTAATTGCTATCGCTGCAACTGCTGCTCTGGCTGACAATACTCAACTACTTACATCAGTCTTAATCTTACTTTTATTTTCTCCGTTAGCAGAAATATCCAAATTTATTACGAAGCGACGTAGGCCTGAAACACTGTATGTAGAACGCATGCGCTTTAAGACCTATAGCTTTCCAAGTGGACACGCTTATATTTCTGCTCTTGTTTTTGGATTTTTTGCTGTGCTGGCTAGTGGATGGGAGCCTCATGGTTGGCTACTTACAGTGACCCTGCTTTCTAGCATACTAATGGTGGGGGTTTCACGTATATATCTTGGGGCGCACTTTCCAAGTGATGTATTAGTAGGCTGGTTTTTTGGTGGAACTATGCAGTTTATAGCGCATTTTATAGGTGGGAATACATTATGACTAAGCAAAAAACATATGCCCTTGTAGCAAACCTCAAGTCGCGCCAGTCTGCTGCAGCGATTAACAAAATCAAGCAAGTATTTAAAGACCGGAAAGTTACCATTGAAGTTATCGCCGTTAAAGATCCTAAAAAAATCAACGCTGCATTTCAAAAGGCACTAGACCTAAAGGCCAATGCAATAATTCTAGGTGGGGGTGATGGCACATTAATTAGTGGGATCGAATACTTATCTTTAAAGGATTACCAAAAGCCGATTGGGTTATTGCCTCTTGGCACAGCAAACTACCTGGCACGCAATCTTGGCATACCTTTAGAACTTGATAGCAGTATCGAGACATTACTGACTGGTAAAAGTAAGCCTATCCCTATTGGTGTTGCGAATGAGAAATTTTTCGCTTTAACGCTGATTGTAGGACTGACACAAAAGGTTGCAGAAGAAGTGTCCGACAAATTAAAGCGGAGACTAGGTCAGCTAGCATATATTCTTGAGCTGATAAAGCAAACGAAAGACCACGAAGCATTTAAATATACTGTTGAGTCGCCCTCACTACGGAAACCGTTAAGAGGTACCACACATCAGATCATCGTCTACAACTCAGATATTAATTTACAATTAAAATTGGTACCTGATCATAGTATCGAACGAAAGTCTTTTAAGGTAGTCATCAGCCGTTGTGGCAGAAGCAAGTCTAAGCTTTATGTAGGATTTTTGGTGCACATTGTGTCTTTCGGGCGGTTGCGCCCATACATGCACGTCTTTGAGACACAGTCATTAAAAATTAATACTGTACCGGCACTGACAGCCGATTACGATGGTGAGCCTTTCAGCAAGAGCCCTTTCTCAGTTGAACTATATAAACGAAAAGTGAATATTATCTGCTGAGGGTTTAGAAAAGACAACGCACATCAGCAGCCATGCTCAGAATAAATTCCTGTGTTAATCCTTGAAGACCTAACCGTTCGACCTTCAATCTTTTGCTACGGCAAAATCTTGGGTCGAAGCCTTGCATCTTTTAACTCAAGCAAAGAAAAAACGACTCTCAAATGAGAATCGTTTTTTCTTGGTCGGGGTGAAAGGACTCAAACCTTCGACCTCTCGGTCCCAAACCGAGCGCGCTATCAACTGCGCCACACCCCGAAATTATTCAGACCTGGGTAATTTTAACAGATTAACTTGTAAACTTCTAGGGGTTTGTTATGCGCGTAACCCTAGTGCCTCGAATGCCATGAGTGCCGCCAACTTGGCGTCATCAAATGGGTGATGTTGGGCAAAACTTTCTTTGGCACGAACATTTTTGCGAATTTGGTTCTTTTCAGTTCCGGTCTCTTGGCCTTTTGCTACTAGGATAGATGCTAGATCTAAAATAGGGAAAGGGTGTTGCCAGTACCGTTCATCTAGATTAGCTTCCTGACATTCAATTAAAAATCGATACTCAACAGGGTAGCCATTACTGACTAGAACATAGTCCGAGGCTTCTTGTGCTTCTAAAAACCAACGCCAAAACGCCTCGCGCATGTCCGCATAGCTACCATGCGTCTCTTTCATATCTTTGATAACAGGTATAACGTTAATTTTGACCCACGGATCGACCTCGCCCTTGATAGGACAACGACCGGTAAAAGTATCGTGCACTTGCCCATGCCCATCAACCACTACCGCCCCTACGGCGAATGGCTCGCCATGAAGATTGTTCGCTTCAAGGTCAAAACTCAGGATCTTTGTATCCCGAGTTATCTTCGGTGTTTTTGCTATTTTGTTCATAATTCTATTCTAGACGCTCTTGCCGCGATCACCATCACCTTTGTCAATAAGATTTAAATTGATACGCTGCGATATCTTGAGTATATTGCGTTCAACAACATCTTCGAAACTTGCGCCGACGTAGTGCGCCATTGCAGCAACCCTCAATACTGATTCTGCAGCAATCTTGCCCATATCGGTACTAATGATCCTGGCGTCCTCTACGGGTAACACTCTTTCGCTCCCATGCAACTGCTCACCAAGATTGCACAGTGCGGCTAGATAGAAACGCATTTCGTGTAAATAGTCCCCTGGTATTTCCATGGGTTCATTGTCGTAATGATTCATTGCTGGGCTAATCGCAGGCGCAAATCCAACACAGATAAGATCATCAATATCCTTAACAGTTGGAGCACCGCGTTTTACCGCAACTTTTCCAGCGTCATCATACCAATCTGGGTATTCAGCAATCCCGGTCACCCACGTGCGAGTTCCAGCAGTATATTCATACAGACGCTCTTTCAAACCATCACTTATAACAGTCCTGCTGTTGCTGGCGAGCGCGTTAACTACCCAGTAAACGTCACCAATTTCTTCTACAAAGTGTACGTTGTCACCAGTTTGCATGTACTCCCGGAAAGCGTCTACAGCCTCAGAAACTTCCTCGTAGAACTTGCCCTCAAAGCGTTCTGTTGCAGACTTGGAGCCATGGGGCTCTTTCCAGGCTTCTTCGCTCCAGGCTTGCAATGCGTCCAATGAAAGTTCTGAGAATGGCTGCTCGCCAGCGATACTCTTGCTTACCTCTTGTGACAAAGCAGGGAAAACTCGCGTTCGATAGTACAGGCCAGTATCACTACTGCTAGTACCTTCTACTCCGTTATGCACCAAATAATCTGCACCTGGATACTTAATAGGAGTGAATTCTTCTCCGCCACGGTTAAAAAATGTCATATTGTGGTATATTATACCATATTTGTCAATATACGCCTACTTGGCGAACTCTATGGCACGGGTTTCGCGGATGACGTTCACCTTGATGGTACCTGGGTATTGCATAGTACTTTCGATCTTGGTTGCGATGTCACGGGCTAACTTTATAGCAGTAAGGTCATCGACTGCGCCTGGTTTCACAAACACCCGAACTTCGCGACCAGCGCTAATTGCGTAGGACTTTTCAATACCCTGGAAACCATTGGCGATGTTTTCGAGATCACGCATACGTTCCGCAAAGTTTTCTGCGGAGATGTTACGGGCACCTGGGCGCGAGGCACTAATTGCATCAACAACACGGATAATGAGCGCTTCGGTACTCGTGGCTTCAACATCGTCGTGATGCTGTTCGGCAGCTAGGGCGACTTCTTCTGGAGCACCATATTTACGGAGCATTTCACCAGAAATATGGTGGTGCTTGCCCTCCATCTTATG
>CAZXBL010000046.1:0-4910 GCA_964638875.1 uncultured Candidatus Saccharibacteria bacterium
TGTCTAATGTAATCTCATTTGAAAGTATATTTGCCTCAGTCGTGTGTACCGCCCAGCCACCAGGCATTAAGCAGGAAAGACTATTTTTTATAAAAGCAGAACTCAGATCGATAGAGCCGACGTGCCCCAAAGCACAGTTTGACCAAAGGAAGTCGAATGACTCTGCAAAATCCTCAGGAATTTTGTTCATGTCAACAGAACGGTACGAGACATTTTGGGTGAATAATCTTTCGGGACAGATGCCATCAGCGTTTAGTGACTCAAGCCCTTCTGCAAGCTGTCCATTATTCCATGATGTGGCTTTAGCCGTCTTATGATCTTGATCAGTAGCGACTACCGTAACTCCATTTTTTGCAAAAAGTGCAGGGAGCCGTTCTTGCCCGACCCCAAAGCCGACTGCTCGAAAACCGGCTTTAAGGAGACCCCTCTCCTCTAGCGCCTGAGCCATTATGGCGTTTTGCCAAAACTTATTAGCTTCAAGTGCAAAGCGACCTTTACCTGTTTCTGATTGTTTCAGAACTTTAGCCCACTTTTTGTACCAAGCTGAGCGAAAGTCTCTTCTTAGTAGTGCTCTGCTCCTAGCTATGTATTTTCGATTCATGAACTAATTCTAGCGCTTTGAAACTACGAAATCACGTATAGTTTGCTCTAATGGAATATTTGGGCTCCAGCCCACATCAGCCTTAAGGTGAGCGTTATCGCCATATAGTACTGGTGTATCGGTTGGACGGAAAAGTCTACTGTCTACTGTCGGTACGAGGTCTATATCGAGTACACTTAGTAACTTTGCAAGTATCTCCTCACCACTCACTGAATGACCTGAACATACGTTATAAACAATGTGATTGAGTTTATCCATCTCCACAAGACTGGCATAAGCCCTGGCAACATCACGAACATCAGTATAATCACGTTTTGTTGTAAGGTTGCCAACTAGCATCGGCTTACCATTGCTTTCAGCTTTGATGACCTTCTCGTATAAATCAGGTAACAAGAATCCTTCCCTCTGACCTGGGCCAATATGGTTGAACGGACGAGCCACAACACAATCCAGACCCCTTTCGCGATATTTTAGTGAAAGTTCCTCCATCGCTATCTTACTCGCAGCATATGGGGAGGACTCAGGTGCAAGCTTGGAGTCTTCTGTTAACGGCATCTCCTGTTCAGAGCTGTACACAGCCCCAGAGCTAATCGAGATAATTCGAACGCCATGGGCATTCTGCTCTAAGACAGCTTTGCATACAGTATCGAGTACAGCGGTGTTAATTCTCATATATCGCTCCGGGTGGTCGAATGAGGGCCCAACAGCCGCAAGCCCAGCGAGGTTAATAACCGCCTTAACTTGGCCAAAAGGAAGAGATCTGACACCCTCGTAGTCCGCAAGATCACAGCCCCAGTAACCTTCTAGCTTTTCAGCTAGCTCTGGGCTAGACTTTTCTTCTCGTCCAACACCAACGACCGAATATCCTTGCGCCAGTAGCTCATCAACTAAATGACCCCCAACAAAACCGTTAACACCAGTAACAACAACCTTTTCCATATATTAAGCCTACAGCAGTTGTTAATAAAACCGAAGGCTTCCTTGTCTATAGGGGTCAAAAAGTATAAAATTAACACTACGTGAAACAACTAAAACAGCGATATCGTTACTCTATTATTTTGCTCAAGCAGTTAGTAAAGACGGACTTCAAATTGCGCTACCAAGGCTCAATTCTTGGGTATGCGTGGTCTTTGCTCAGACCGATGGCTTTATTCTTAGTTCTTTACCTGGTATTTACTCGTTTTATTAATCTTGGTGGGGAATATGAACATTGGCCAGTTGCGTTACTACTCGGTATTGTATTGTGGACGTATTTTGCGGATGTTACGACAGGAAGTGTAGGTGCGATCGTAGGTAAGGGTGACTTACTACGAAAAATTAACTTTCCAAAATATGTTGTTATTCTCTCGGTTGCAATCTCTGCATTAATCAACCTATTCATCAACCTCTTCGTCGTGGCAGTTTTTATGGTTATAAATGGAGTGCATGTGACTCCACTGATCTTGTATCTACCCATTTTTATTATCGAGCTATTTATATTCTCAATTGCGTTGGCTTTTTTTCTAAGCGCAGCATTCGTGAGATTTAGAGACATAAGTTACATCTGGGAAGTCATAATGCAAGGTTTATTTTATGCGACTCCTATCCTATACGTCGTCCAAATAATCCCCGTATCAATAGCAAAGATTATGCTGCTCAATCCAGTTGCGCAAATTATTCAAGATAGTAGGTATGTTGCTATTAATCATACCCAAACGGAAACTCTAACTAGTCTTTACGACACGCGTCTCATTAGAGTCGTCCCGGTTGCAATTACTCTATTCGTGATTATTGTTGCAGTGGTATATTTCAGAAAAAGCTCAAAGAGTTTTGCGGAGTTTGTGTGATGGACGACGACATTGCAATTAGGGTCAAAGGTGTATCTAAGAATTTCCTGCTTCCTCACGAAAAAAACACAACCATAAAAAGTGCTTTCTTGGGCATGGCTCGTAAGAAACACAGCTCTTCGACAGAGACGCAACACGCATTAAAAGACATATCATTCGAGGTCAAAAAAGGTGAGTTCTTCGGGATCGTAGGGCGTAACGGTAGCGGTAAAAGTACACTGCTAAAGATGCTTGCAGGTATATATGAGCCAACCGAAGGAAGGATTGAAATTGGTGGCAAACTAGTACCTTTTATTGAACTGGGAGTGGGATTTAACCCCGAATTATCAGGTCGTGACAACGTCTACTTAAACGGCGCATTACTAGGGTTCTCACAAAACGAAGTAGATAAAATGTACGACGAGATTGTTGAGTTTGCAGAACTTGAGAAGTTCATGGATCAGAAACTGAAAAACTACTCCTCTGGTATGCAAGTTCGTTTGGCGTTTTCTATGGCGGTAAGAGCAGACGCAGACGTACTGCTGGTTGACGAGGTTCTTGCAGTTGGTGATGCAGACTTCCAGCGTAAGTGTTTCGGTTACTTCAAACTGCTAAAGAAGAATAAGAAGACGGTTATATTCGTCAGCCACGACATGAGTGCAGTAAGAGAATATTGTGATCGAGCCATCCTCATAGAGAAAAGTGAGTTAATTCAGTCTGGATCTGCTGATAAAATAGCTGATGCCTATACAAAAATGTTTATTGAAAGGTCAGATAATACTAACACTGATACTTCTGAAACAAGATGGGGCGATGGATCGTTGGTATTCTCAAACCTCGCTCTATCTAGTGCTACATTAACCGATGACGATAAGGAATTAGTCGTTACTGTTAAAGTAACAGCTAGGGACTCCATAGAAGGACCAATCTTTGGATTTTCGATAGCTGCCCCGAACGGTACGAATATAGTAGGTACAAATACCAAACTCCGAAGAATTGATGTGAAGAATATGAAGCGAGGCGATATATCTACGATTACATGGAGGATACCGAATATATTCAGTGAGGGCACCCATTACTTAAACCTTGCCGCAGTGTATGCAAGCGGTACGGGCACCGCTGATTGGTGGGACGAAGCCATGAGGTTTAAGGTTATCAAAGAGGAGAAGAATCCGTATATTGTGAACCCAGAGGTTAAGGTTAGCATAAGTCGAGGCCAATCCTGATGCGCACACTAGATTTAATTAACGGATCAACCATATCATATGCTCAGAACAGAGAAGATCTGATCCTTGCTGGATTTTTTCCCCAGGGTTACAAAGGCTTTTATGTTGATGTGGGCGCGAACGATCCCGAAATAGATTCAGTAACTAAAATTTTTTACCAAAATGGCTGGACGGGGCTCAATATTGAGCCAATTAGGTCACACTTTGAGGCTCTTCAGACAGAGCGAAAGAAAGATTTTAATGAAAATATAGGGATCGCCACAAGAGCAGGCACCTTAAAACTACGCGAGTACCTGGGTAGTGGTCTGTCTACTTTTTCAGAAACCATGAAACGCGAGTATCAACAGAACCCAACAGGGTTTACAGAATCTTATAAAGACTACGAGGTTCCAGTAGAAACGTTACAATCAGTTTTCAGTAGGAATAAAGTTACCAAGATCGACTTTATGAAGGTGGACGTCGAGGGGTATGAATACGATGTCCTAGCTTCAAATAACTGGCATAAGTATAGGCCAAAGGTTCTGTGCATTGAGGCGAATCATATTGAGAAAGACTGGCGACCCATGCTAATTGATACTGGATATGAACTGAAATTCTTTGACGGCTTAAATGAGTACTATACTGACTCTAAAGCCAAGGGTACAAAAGAGTTTTCATATGTTGATGCAATTGTCAGTAGACAACCTATAGTCACACATCATTTGATCTCTCAATTAAATACGCGAGTAGACTCATTAAATACACAGCTTGCTGACATGGAAAAAAGACTGGAAACCGCCGACAATATGCAACGAGATCTGCGCGATAGACTAGACTATTGGGAGAACCTGACCCTTACCCAAAAAGTGAAACAACTTGTCCCACGCAGCCTAGTTAATCTGGCAAGAAAAATCGCGGGTAAATAGTCGGTGGATTATTAAGAATAAGGCAATAATGAAAGTAAAGAAATTTATCAAAGTCTTATTTAGATATTTACGAGCAGCGGATCGTAGGATAACGAGGCTGCTTGATGTGAGTACCAACTTTAGAGCTACACCCTTCAAGGGTACTGAAGACGAAGAAGGAATAGATTTAGATCAAATAGCGCAGTACGATGCCAAGCAGTTTATGCGTTATTCAAAGAACCCTAAGGCTTCGATTTTGTTCAGATTATACAGGGGCACACGTAATAGGGTTTTTGTACGCTCGTATCGAGCTTTCAGGAGATTTGTAAGATGAGAAACTCTAAAAAAAGCTTGGTTTTTGATGGACAGGTATTTCAGACACCTGCTTGGCATC
>CAZXBL010000047.1:0-4797 GCA_964638875.1 uncultured Candidatus Saccharibacteria bacterium
AGCAAATCTTGCTTCTGCCCTTGTAGGTCGGAACTATCTGAAACATAGCTCATATAGCGAATATTAATTTATGAGTTAGTAAAGCTCGCAGCTACATTAATCACTCAAGCACACCTACGCTTGTTTCGAACGATGAATGCAGCCGATCCAACAACATGGTCGACGCACTCCTTCCAGTAACTCCGTGATTGTCCGCTCGATATGATTTTTCCTTGTCTCTGGTTTCTTTGTAGTGATAGTCCAGCAGATCCACTCATTGCGAGCCAGTGGCGTGAGATCCTCCCACTTTTCTAAGACAGACTTGTCAGATAACAGGGCCTTACGTAAATCCGACGGCACTTCATGCACCACACCAGTAGCGATTCCTTTCTTGGTCATATCGGCAATAATACCATAATCATTGCACTAGACAGTTATAGCTCCCCCTAGTGTACGTACTTCGCTACCATAAATGGATCGCAAGGAGTCTCATTACTTTCTGAATTCTATTTAAGCTCTTCGTCAAGGATTCTTCTAAAGTAAGCCATTTTTCTAGCTATGCCTTCTGGATCAAGGTTGCTCCGTTCGGCTGCCGCAGCGACTGCTGCGCTTTTTGCAGGAGAATAACCTGCGTCTGCAAGTATATCGTAAGCAGCAGACACTTGATGACTAGCAACTAACTCGGTGCATTCACCAGTAGAGTCCACCATAAATCCGCAGTGCACACTGTCAGGGCGATTTTCATTCATAAAAACCATAATATCACAATACTAATATATAGTCAATACCCGGCTCACTGTGGTTGAGGACGTTAGAACTTTGATGAATTCCCTAGTGGACTACTTCACAACTATTGATGTGCAGGAATTACCGCCCTCAATGACGTCAGTAAGGTTATTGACGCGGTAGAGTAATTCCAGCTTGTTTGGCAGCGGCTAAGAGTTCGGTGTTCAGTGTCAGGAGCTTTTCTTCTAACGATCGTTTCTTAAATGCTTTGTCGGTGATGGGGGCAGATTGAATTTCAGAAATCATATCGTATATTTCTTTTATGTCATTTCGAAGTGCCTTTATTTCGCCGGCCAGTGGTTTGATGTGAGGTTCTATTACGCCCTGAACGATTGATCGGATCTCTTGTAAGTCACTCTGCGTCAAGCTCATAGAGTAATTTTATCACAAGCAAAAAACCTCTTTCAAAGTGCTTATGCTTGGCTCCCCATACAGGTCACGGAACTTTAACAGGGGTAATGAGACATAAAATGGGACAAATAGGACACAAAACGGCTATATTTGGGAGTGTCTCACTTTTTCGAGCGTTAAGGGGCAATAACCGAACAAAAGCCGCACTTCAAAGTGCTCGTGGTATCATATCTGTGAATAGCCCCTGACATTCTTGCGAGAGAGGGGCTATTTTGCTGGCTTATTCTTTTTCGAGGCCTGTTCGAGTACCTTTTCGAATAGATAGTCAAATACTGCATTCACAGCCGATTGATCCGGGTCGCTAACCTGCACGTATTTGACTTTAGGAACGATTTTCTTGCGTGGCATTATTAAAGTCTCCTTATCTTGCGACCTCGGCTGTCCTTATGGACTTTGGGGATTTTACTATCGTCGCCAAGCGTAAAATCATAGTTTCTGATGAACTTTGGCACGGATTCATCGTTATCGCGCAGGGGAATGATTACACGAAGCAACAGATGCATTTCACCACTCAGTCGCGGTATGCTGGTTGGTTTGACCTTGCCGCTTTTGAGCGTAATCTCTGCTGGTACGCTTCCCAGTGTTAGCTTGTCAAAGTAAACCTGTACCGACTCACGCATATCGAGTTCGGGTTTCTTCGCTGGCTCCTTTGATTCCGGCGGTTCGGCTGGTTTGATTGGGAACTTGCCGGACTTCATACGTTGTTCAACCAGCTTGCGTAATTCCTCCTCGCTTTCGTACGCTCTTAAACTTCCTGTCAAATATCCTAGCCTATAACTCACTCCGGCGCTCATAAGCTGCCAATTCGTATCAATTAATGTTTTCTCTATAGCTTTGTGTAGTGTTTTCTTGCTTTGGTACTCTTCGCGGTCGTCTTTCGTGTCCAGGCAACTGAATTCCAAAGACACTTCACGGCCAATCTGCGGATCGCCTAGTTTGAAGTCACTATAGCCATTCTTAGTGAAGACAGGTTCAAGCAGCTCTTTCAACTGAGCGATTTTTAGCTTCTTTACCTGCTTTATGGCTTCAAAGACATCCACGTGCTCGACTTTGTCTGCGGCAGTAGCGTGGAGCTTCGCCATTCGAGCCAAATGCTTGAGCTTCTGGTCGTACTTGAACATCATCTCGCTGCCTAACACGAAGCGTTTTCGGTCTAACTCAAGGTAAGGATCGACTGGTTCCGGTTCCTTTTTACTGTCTGACAAGTCCAGCTTATCGGTTTTTGTGTGACCGCACTTCTCGCAGGTCTCAGTCGAGGTGATAATATTGTTCTTTTTGGTGTGTTTTGAGGTGGTTTTACCGCCACATTTTTCGCATTTGCGCTTGGCACCTTCCCACTCAGTCCCGTCCTGCCAGAGTGCAATGCGCTTATTGCAGTTATTGCACTCGAACATAATGAGGATGTCGTCGTCCTTCCGACCCTCCCGGCGCATGTAATCCTTGCTGATAACCCGCATATCCTTGCCGCACGTTCGACAATATGTGCCACCTGATATGTGGGCGGCTGCAAGCTTCTGATCTTTGTCATCATCTTCTTGCATCCACTTGGCGATGGTAGCGTCGCGACCTTCTGATCGAGCGGCAGCAACGGATTCGACAAACCAGAAATAATATAGGCTGTATTGGAGATACCACCCGGGCAGCTTATTGGTAAGCTCCTTTTTCGGGAGCTTCTTTTCCATTTCTATAAAAGTTTTGTTGACGATTCTCTCACCGGAGCGGCACTTTTCTACGGTCGCATCGTCGTATCGTTCTTCATAGTATTGGCGTTCACTAAGGTGAGTAATCATTGCGCCTTCCATTCCTCCTCAGCATCGATCAGCGGCCTAAACCAATCTGCCATCTCATCAAAACTTGCAAAAGATTCTGGCACCGAATTATTAGAAATGAACTTGGCTTCCCAGTACTGGTTCCAGTAGGCCTCAATGGACCGTCTAGGGTGTTTGGCGATAAACGATTCGCGGAAACCCTCAAATACGTCGTAATGATGAGTATGGATAAAAGGATCCCAGGTTTTCCGAAGTTCTTCTTGATCTGCTCCCGGTCGGCTAATAACTTCCGTTTGCTCCATTTCACGGTCTTCATTATTGCCCCAGCCCTCCTTCAGTAGCTCAATGGCTTCTTTGTCGGTAGTCGGAGCGCTGTAGCCGAAAACGGTAAACATAAAGCACCCTTTAAGGTAGTGTTGTGCCGCCTCCCACTCCCTACTAATAAAGCTGTCGGATTGGTAATCCTTATTTTCAACCGGGTATAGTAGCTTAGATGGCATAAAAGGTTCTTTGCACATGCTGCAAACCTGGCCTATGAGCCCACTCACACCATCCTTTGTACAGAAGCCTATCCTGACATTACCGTGCAGGAAGAATAGTTTCGGAAAACTGGTCGTCAGCCCAAGTCGTGCCATGCGGATACGCGATTGGATCAGAAAAGGATCCCAGTTAAAGGTGAATATGGCGTCTTTGTCCCGCAGTGAAAGTGTCATGATGTCGTAGAGATTCGGCTCATCAGGTAATTCCAATTCAGAGAAGTAGTCGCGTACTAACAAATCAATTTTATTTATTGCTTCTGACGAACCCTGATCAAATAGACGGGAATATGCAGCTTCAAAATCCTGAACGGATAGATCTTTAAGCTCGTGGGGAAAAAGATCAACAAGTTTAAGATTGTCAGCGACTTCTCGTAGCAACGGAACTTCGCGACCATGTTTATCGCCGTTAGGCAGCGCGGCCCTGCTTGCACCAGCTCCTAGTAGAAGTACGTGAGGTCTGCCATGAGAAGGGTTGGCAATTTCTTGCTCAACCGATACTTCATGGTCCTCCATGCTAGCGCGGCTTCTTTATTACTTGTAGGGCAACACCAGCGATTAGGCCGTCGGCTTCATCTTCGGGATGGATGAAAATAGGGTCGTACTGTTGTGTTGATTCGGAAATTAATGCAATTCTTTCCAGTGATCCATCGCTGGCAAATTCGGGTTGATATTTTTTGATGTTCGCCAAATTGGCTACCGTAGCTACGACGTAATCACCTGACCTGGGTTCTTTCTCGCTATCTACAATCACAAAATCGCCGTCTTCGATTGCTTCTCCGTATAGATATGCTTGGTTCATTGAGTCGCCCTCGGCCCTCACGGCGAATAATGAATTTAGCTTGTTTGTTCCTAGCAACCTCGATGAAACACTAATCTCGCCTTCCGGTTCGGACCCGGCAATACGGGACGCCGGGCCACAGCTAGCTGCTCCCAAAAAAGGTATAGTCACTAAATCGGCTCCGCCCAGTAGGTCCTCGGTAACGCGCGAAGCATGGAGAGTGCCGGTTCGCTTAAGAAGCCCTCTCTTAATTAATTGCTCCTTATGATACTTGGCCGTTTGAGGATGTACGCCTAATTGACGCCCTAGTTCACGGATGCCAAGGGTGTTGATGTCAACTGTTTTTGCGATTTCCAAAATATCATTTTGGGTCTGGTTCATTAGAGGTAGTATACATAGCCAAGAAATATTATTCAAGTGTCAACAAATCTATTGACACCTCAAGCCACAATTGTTTAAACTATATCTAGTGTTTAACGTGCGGGTGGGAGCACCACAAAACACAAATTCATATAACAATTTAAGTGAGGGTAAA
>CAZXBL010000048.1:0-4587 GCA_964638875.1 uncultured Candidatus Saccharibacteria bacterium
ATGAAAAGGAACTTCCAGGAGTTGTCTGGGTCTCTACCTCATCCAAAATTGTTATAAAACGTGGTGATACAGTAAAGATATCCGGTAATTTATCAGAAGGTTTTGGAAATATTCCTGCTAGTATGTTCCGCGCAAAAGTGGAGACGGTACAGCGTCCTTACCCAGGTGATGTAGGCCGTCGAG
This sequence comes from uncultured Candidatus Saccharibacteria bacterium, assembly GCA_964638875.1. Classification (GTDB taxonomy): domain Bacteria; phylum Patescibacteriota; class Saccharimonadia; order Saccharimonadales; family JALRHH01; genus JALRHH01. The sequence goes on from CAZXBL010000048.1 coordinate 184, forward strand.
TTCGTGATTGGTTTGGAGTTGGTGTAGAGCGGGCTATACCAGGTGATGATGCCCAGTTTGCCTTAGCCTACTTGGTCGGCCAGAAGCTAGACATGTCAGATAGCTTAAATGAACAGCTTAAGACAGTGGGGCTCATTCATGCTGTAGTTGCCAGTGGCGCACATCTAACAATACTTATCGGGGTAGTTCGCCGATTATTTGTACGTGTATCAAAATACCTGACGGCTTTAGCGTCACTTGGGATGATAATAAGTTTCATATTAATTACCGGATTTAGTCCGTCAATGACCAGGGCAGGACTTGTCTCAGTAATCGGTCTAGCTGCCTGGTATTACGGTAGAGTTCTACATCCAATAATCCTTTTAATTTTCGCAGCAGCACTGACAGTTTTGTATAATCCGGCATACATTTGGGGCGATGTTGGCTGGTATCTCTCATTTAGTGCATTTACCGGTGTATTAGTTCTGGCGCCACTATTACACCATTACTTTTGGGGTAAAGGCAAAAGACCAGGAATCCTCAGGGATATTTTGACAGCGACCGTGGCTGCTCAAATCGTGACTCTACCGATCGTCATTTATGTATTTGGGTACTACTCAGTTTACGCACTGTTGGCAAACCTACTAGTAGTACCTTTAATACCACTTACGATGCTACTGACTTTCGTGAGCGGTATTGCTGGATTGCTGTTTCCTTCTGTGGCACCGTGGCTTGGCGCACCAGTGAATATTATTCTGGAGTATATGAAAGTGGTTATTAGCTGGCTTGCAAACTTGCCAGGTGCCCGTAGCGAAGTTACCTTCACAATGCCACTAGTTATACTGAGCTACCTAGGTATCGTAGTAATGACCATTTATTTATACCGGATAACTAAACACAACTTCCGGTGTGATACTGAAGTTCAGCGCGAGTTTTGACAAACTATTTCAGCCAGTGTACTATTTCGCTAATGCTTAGGGTGGTGAATAGTTTTATCGTGCTGGTTTTTGTGCTGACGCAGTTATTCTCTGTGGCGTTCGTTGGTGCGGAACCTATTCCCACTCCAACAGAACCACAGTTACCAGCATCGCCATTGATAATTACAGCCTACCAGGCCTCTATCGATGGGCTTGATTTGGTACAAATATATAACGACAGTGATGACATTCTCTCACTTAATGGTATGAATTTGCGGTATTCAAACAAAGCTAATGCAACAGTTATTTTCTCAGTCCCACTAGATGGTTTAATGAGGCCGAATAGCCACATTCTCATTGCAGCAACGGATGTTTTGGCGAGTAGTGCCAATGTAGCTGTGCGATTTATGCCAAGTGGCTGGGCTCCAAAAGCAGTCTGGCTGGAGTCAGCTTCGTTCGCATCAGTAACACTGCCGGCTGACGTTAAAACAGATGGAGTTATCTATAAACGTAGTAAAACAACAACCGGCTACAGTACCGCAGTTTCTGCACTCAACACTGCGCTATCAGGAAATAGTATTGAGGCTGACATGATGTACATAATTCCACCAAGCCCAGCGTTGAAAGTCGTTGAAGTTTTAGCCAGAGCAAAGACATGCTCACCATTTGATGTAGATGTGACATGCAATGACTATGTAAAGCTAGAGATGCTGCCCGGCTTTGATCCCGCCACGGCCGCTAGCTATCGACTCCGAACGGGTGGCAGTGAGTCGATCACGAATGATTTTTCTTTAGCAAACGCATCGGTCAGGAACGGTTACTTACTCCTCAGCCAAAGGAACGATAATGAACCGATGTCGCTATCTAATGGCGGTGGCTATATTTGGCTAGAGGACACGTATGGCTTGGTGCGTTATGGAGAAACACTGGTCGAATATGCTGATGGAGGTAGTGAAACTTACGTTAATCAATCTTGGGCGCTCAATGACCAGACTGCTTCATGGCAGTGGGGGATACCTAGCCCTTTTGGTGAAAATATATTCCACGAACCCGCACCGGAAGTGGTTGTGACATTGGCGGATTGCCCAGCGGGGAAGTACCGCAACCCCGAAACAAATCGTTGTCGTTCTATCGAGGAAGCTGTGAGCGAACTTGCAAGTTGTGAAGAGGGCAAGGAACGAAATCCGCTCACAAATCGGTGCAGGTCTATCATCACAACTGCTGCGGCAAATTTGTCGCCGTGTGAGGCTGGGCAAGAACGCAATCCTTTAACTAATCGCTGTCGGCAAGTACTTGCAGCGAGTCAATCACTTGCACCTTGCGACGAAGGTCAAGAAAGAAGCCGGGAAACAAATCGTTGTCGCAAAGTTGTAGCAGGTGCCAGCAATAATTTAGCATCAGTAGAAGATGTCAAAAGCCCAAGTAAAGCCACTAGCCCGCCATGGTTATTAATCGGCGCGGCGCTACTCTTTGCTTTAGGTTACGCAATCTACGAATGGCGTCAGGAAATCCTGAGAATCTTTCGTAGGCCTATTGAATTTGTTACTAAGAAAAACCGATAGAGTTGGTTCAAGAACCCGAAGGACCAGTAAATTTAGTACTGTGATTTTGAGCTAGTTACTTCGACTTATTGGCTTTTGATGGTTTTTCTTTAGTCTTTGTAGATTTTTTAGTCTTGGCCGTTGAGTCGGTGCCACGTCTAAGGATTCGATTAACAAACCTGCCAGCACGACTTTGACGTTCTTCTACCGTTCGTGGGACAGCCTCACGATTTAAGAATTTCTTCATTAATTTGTCGCTGCGTTCTTGTAGCACCTCAAGATTGGGGTACAGTTCTTTGGACCCATAGAATGTGCCGCCTGGAATCTTTTTCCCCTTACCATAATTGAAGTCTTTGTCAGGTGCAATAAACGCATCGACTGTCACACAGTTGGCAATTAGGGCTGCCAGAGCCATAAAGCTTTCCTGGTCACTCATGTCTTGAGACATGCTGTCTACATGCATGAGCGAGTGCCACTCAACAAATCGTAGATCTGCAATTACGTGCTCGGTAAATTCACTAGTCAACCCGTTGATAAACAAGGTTCTCATTACTCCAACACGCCCGACAGGCATCCCTGGCTTCTTAGTGCTCTGGTCTATGTCGCACTCACTGTTGATCAAAAGTTCACGATTTTGGCCTACAAAAACCGTTGGTGGGTCGAAAGTGTCATGCTCTCCTGGAAATATATAAAATGCCTCATCAAGAGGCAAATTTTCAATAGTTAAACCAGTAAAGTGTTCAGGCACGATAGCCCGCTCGTAATGTTCACCATTTCCCATAACATGATTAAACTACATCAAAATACAAAGTCAAGCCAAACTGTGCCGGGGCAATGATAAAAAACACATACCCAAAATAAAATCCGTTCAAAATAATTTAGCTATCATTTCTCCGGGTTACTGATAAGATATATTGCATGACAGATGCAAGAGTTTTTGAAATATTTATTGCGCAAGATAAAGGCGAACCAATGAAAAGCGTAAACCAGGTAGAGGCTATTGCTGGCGTAGGGTTAGAGGGTGATCGTTATGCTATGGGTAAAGGCGCCTTTTCCAAAAATTTGCGAGTAATCAGACATGTCACACTAATAGGACTAGAGCATATTGGAATCGCTAACTCTGGTCTGAAAATGCCGTACAGTTTTGCGGAAACCCGCCGTAATATTGTCACTGAGAATATAGATGTAAATGGGTTAGTTGGAAGAGAATTTAGGATTGGCCAAGCAGTCATGCGTGGTGTAGAGCTCTGTGATCCTTGTGTACGTCCTGAAAAGTTATCCGGAAAGTCTGGGTTCAAAGAATCTTTCGAATTATTGAGTGGTATCCGTGCAGAAGTACTGGAGACTGGTTGGGTTGCTAATGATGACCCAATTGAAATCATTGGTAGCTAGCTTTAAGCAACTGAGCTAGTCTGTTACAATAACAGATAAGAATCACTATTATTTTGGAGTTATAGCTATGTCAGGACATTCCAAATGGGAAACAATCCGGCGTCAAAAAGGTGCAAATGATGCCAAACGCGGCGCTGTATTCACAAAACTGGGCAATGCAATTGCAATTGCAGCGCGATCTGGCACGGACCCAGACACCAACTTTGCATTACGTCTGGCAATTGACAGAGCAAAGGCTGCTAACGTGCCCGCAAACAATATCCAACGGGCGATTGATCGCGTCAAGGACAAGGACGCAGCACAATTACAGGAGCTAGTGTATGAAGCATATGGTCCTGGCGGCGGTGCGCTGATAATAGAAGCAGCAACAGATAATGTGAATCGTACATATCCAGAAGTACGCCTAGCAGTTACGAAACACGGTGGCACAATGGCAGAGAAAGGCTCTGTGGCATTCCAGTTTGACCGTAAAGGCGTTATACGCACGAAGGGTAGCGGTGACGACTTGATGCTGCAAGCGCTTGACGCGGGCGCAGATGATGTCCAGGAAGCAGGCGATGAATCCCTTATCTATA
>CAZXBL010000049.1:0-4286 GCA_964638875.1 uncultured Candidatus Saccharibacteria bacterium
GGGCGTATGCATTCGAGCAGCAACAGATACCCTCGTGCGTATAGAATTATCTGCTTCCAAGATTTCTAACATACGCTCTGCATCTGAGACTTCAAGTGGTCGTAAAACCACACCCTCTCTCACTTGAACTTCCCTTAGTGAAGGTATCATGTGCAGGTCTACCGGAGATTCGAGTCTATCAAGCTCATCCATGATTGCTAATCCCTGTAGCTTTTGAGGGCGGTTTCAGCGGCAGCTACTTGTCCGGTTTGCTTGCTAGGCCCGCTGCCTTTGCCTTTGAGCTCGCCGTTCACAAATACACCGACAGTAAAGATCTTGTCGTGGTCAGGGCCTTCTTCGCTCAGCACCTTATAAACTGGGGTAAAGCCGTCTTTACTTTGCACTAATTCCTGAAGATGTGATTTTGGATCCATCCAGGAGCCAGTTTTAAGAATCTCATCAAATGTGGTGAGTAGGCTTTCACTAATGAACTTTTTTGCAGCATCATAGCCTTGGTCAAGATACAAAGCACCAACTACTGCTTCATAACAGTTTGCGAGGATCTGCGCGCGTGCACGGTCCGTACCCCGTTTTTCACCCCTACTAAGTCTTAGCAGTGGTTCAAACTCGTTACGAGCAGCTGCAGCACTGATACTTTCAGTTCGAACCAGACTACTGCGCCAGTTAGTCAAAATACCTTCTGGGTCACTGTAATTCGCGTATAGAAATTCTGTAGAAATTAATTCCAGTACTGCATCACCCAGAAACTCCAAGCGCTCATTGTGCTCCTTGGCAGTTTTCCGGTGCTCATTAACGTACGAGCGGTGTGTGAACGCAGTTATCAATAAGTCGATGTTATTAAATGTTACACCGAGCTTATCTGTAGCAAATGCTTGATATTTACTAACGTCCATACTTAAAACTTACCATTCCTGATCTTTTTTAATGCGAGAAGTATAATCTTTCCGATGTCTTCGTATTCGATCTTGTCCAATGCTTCACTGGCTGGGAACCATTTGATTCCATTCATCCATTCTTCTGGTTTCAGATCATTGGTATCTCCCTGTGCTTGTACAAGGAATATTTCAGTAGTCATAAGCACCAGACTCTGCTGGCGACGGTAGCGGAAATTGATTTTGCCAAGCCAGTTCAGAACCTTCATTTCCTGCAGCCCAGTTTCCTCACGAATTTCGCGCTCGGCAGTTTGCTTAGACGATTCGCCTTCTTCTATGTGACCCTTTGGAATTGTCCAGCGATTCTTAGCATCCTGAATTAGCAAAATCTCAACGTCATTGGTCTTGTGTGTGCCACGAAAAACAATACCACCCGCGGTTGGCTCGCGTACTACTTCGCTAATAGCGGGTCGTCGTCTACTGACAAACTTTTTAAATCCGCCCAGCGGTTTTCCTAATGGATTCCCTGGCTTTTTCATCTTATGATTTAGTTTCTTTCTTCTTCTTGGCGGCTGGCTTTTCAGTGCCTTCACGCTGCCTCAGTAGTGTGCCAAGCACACCGTTAACAAATTTGGATGAGTTTTCGCCACCGAATGCTTTTGCCAGTTCGACTGCCTCGTTAATGACCACTTTAGGTGGGACATCGGCGTCGTGGACCAGTTCATAAGCGCCTATTCGAAGAACCAACCTGTCCATCCGGGCGATTTGCTCAATTGGCCACTCCGGAGCAATTGGCTGCAATAGTGCGTCAAGCTCTGCTTTTTTCTTATCAACACCGTTTACGAGACTCTCTATAAAAGCTCGATCGTCAACCATATCCGCGTAGCGGTGAATATTCCGATCAAGTACATCCTTCAGCTTGAAAGCTTTATCGTCGCACTCTAGACGAAACTCCTCTTCATATAGGGTTTGCAGAGCGATGATGCGACCGAGGTGTCTGTTGGAAGCCATATTGTTAAAAGTCCGTTTATGTTACTACCAGTATACCTGGAGTAGAGTGAAACGCTTAGGCTTTTTTGCCAGATTCGCGGCGGGTTGTGTACGCCTTTACCGGTGACTTAGCATTAACTGCACGTGCCAACTTAACGAGCAAGTGGCTGCGTCGTGTGCCAGTACGGCGTGGGCTAGTACGCTTCTTGGGTTTTCCCATAGTAATTACTTCCTTTACTCAGTATTTGAGTTTAACAAAAATTCCTCACTACTATAGCGTACAATCGGGGAAAATTCAAGGGGTGGAACGCTGCGGCGACTATACAACTATGTTGACGAGTTTGCCAGGTACGTAGATAACTTTGCGGATTTCTTTGCCATCAATGTGTGCGGAAATTTTGTCCGAGGCTTTAGCAAGTGCGACAATTTCTTCCTCGGAGACATCGGCAGCAACACTCAGTTCTGCACGAACCTTCCCATTCACCTGCACTACAACGGTGATTTCATCAGTTTGCAAGTATTCTGCATTAAAAGTTGGCCAGCTATCTGCTTGCACACTTGTTTCGTTCCCAAGTTGATTCCACAGTTCATCAGCAGTGTGTGGAGCAAAAGGCGCAATACAACTCACAGTCGCTTCCAGTGACTCTTTCCAGACTTCGTTTTGAGCAAGATTTTCTACTTTGAGTTTGTATAGCTCATTGACGTTAGTCATTGCAGCTGCGATAGCAGTGTTATAACGACTTTCGCTAATATCTTCGGTTACTTTTTTGATCATACTATGCGTAGCATGGCGGAGTTTCTTTTGAATATCCGCTGGGGCTTCACCCACACCAGCAGCAAGATATTCCTGCACCAGTGTCCAGATGCGGTTCAAGAAGCGATACGTTCCTGGCACACCTTGCGGATCCCATTTTGCCCAAAGCTCTAGCGGCGCTGCAAACATAAGGTATGTGCGCAGAGCATCGGCCCCGTAGCCACTGTTAATAATCTCTAGTGGGTCAACACCATTACCTTTCGATTTAGAGAACATCGTGCCATCCTGGGCAGTAACTTTGCCATTAAAAAGCATCTGTTTGAAAGGTTCAGGATTTTCTATGAGGTCAATCTTTGTAAAGAACCTCGCTACAAAACGAGCATACAGCAAATGAGCAGTTGCATGATCGGCACCGTTATAGAAATCTATAGGGGACCACTTATTAACAATACTTGGATCAAAAATCTTTTCCTCGTTGTGCGGGTCCATATAGCGGAACATATACCAGCTACTACAAATATAAGTATCTAGTGTATCGGTCTCTCTCTGGGCGGCGCCACCGCAGCTTGGACATGTCACGTTCAGCCAGTCAGTAGCGCGGGCCAATGCACTGCGGCCATCACCTGCAGGTGCAAAATCAGTTAGTTCAGGTAGTACTACTGGTAATTGGTCTTCTGGGATCGGCACAGTGCCACAGTCATGACAATATACAATCGGGATTGGCGCACCCCAATAACGCTGGCGGCTAACACTCCAGTCACGCATCTTGTAGTTAACTTTTTCTGCGGCAATACCATCTGTGGCCAGACTCTTAACAATACTTTCACGGACTTCGGCTGAATTTTGCCCATTGAACTCTCCAGAATTTGTAAGGATCCCCTCGCCATGAAAGATTTCAGCTTTAATAAGTTGTTGGTAAACCAATGCGTGCAAGTCATCGACAACTTTCGATTCCGCATCAGCATGAGACAGCCATTCAGTGGCAAATTTACCCGCTTCATCAGCCTCGAGTACCTGATCCTGCTTTGAATCGTCTATCAGATCGAAGAGTAGTCCGTATGCTTCAATAAGCCTGTTCTTGCCCTTGCTGTGCGCGTAATAGTTATGATGAATACGGCCAGTTTTACCAACTAGTTTGATATTTTTATAGCCAGTCTCTTCTAAAATCTCTCTCCTAGCGCAAGTTTCGATATCTTCGTTTTCGTCCCTGCCGCCGCCCACAAACAAGTTACCGCCCAGATCTTTGCCCCAGTTAATAGATAGCAGGGTGTTGTCTTTAGGATTTCGGACAATTGCTACAATGCTGCGGCGGAATTCAGGTTCCGGCAAAGGTATGCCGGTTACTGGTTCAACTACTTCAACAATGGGCAAGTTAAACTTTTTGGCGAATTCATTGTCTCGCTCGTCATGGGCCGGGACTGCCATAATTGCACCAGTACCGTAACCAGTTAATACATAATCTGCAATCCAAATTGGAATCTGTTCTTTAGTGGCAGGGTTGGTTGCGTATGCTCCGGTAAATACGCCAGTTTTTTCTTTATTTGCCTGGCGCTCTACCTCGGTCTTCTTTTGGGTAGCTTTGACGTAAGTCTCAACCTCAGGCTTTTGACTGTCGGTAGTTAAGGACTTTACGAGATCGTGTTCAGGGGCAAGCACCAAGAAAGTTGCAC
>CAZXBL010000050.1:0-4207 GCA_964638875.1 uncultured Candidatus Saccharibacteria bacterium
TAAGCGCTGTACGATTTTTATAATCTATGGTATAATTTATGTAAGCAAGTGGTTACTATAGCCTCTCCGTTTCTATAATTGGTCCTTCAACAGACTTTCTATCATTTCGGGCAGACATACTAAGCGTGAGTGATATTAAGTAAAAGCAAGGAAACAACTCATGGCAATGAAATTATATGTAGGTGGACTCTCATACAGCGTTAAAGATGCTGATCTTGAAGCGCTATTCGCAGAATACGGTACCGTGGCAAGTGCGAAAGTAATAACTGACCGTGACAGTGGCCAATCAAAAGGTTTTGGGTTTGTCGAAATAAACGACGACGCTGAAGCACAAGCCGCTATGGCAGCCCTAAACGGCAAAGAAGTAGATGGTCGTAGCCTGACCGTTAACGAAGCACGTCCCCAAACTGACCGTCGCTAGTAATTAGCAAAGTTACGCAAATAATAACTAAACAGTAAGCCTATTCGTCATGCACAAAATCAATAAGTCTATAGAGATAGTTGTATCTACTAACAAGCGATTGAGCTCAATGAGTCTTAATTCCCGGGCAGAGATTAAGGCTATCTTGGAAAAGAAATACTATGATGTGTGTATTACAGAAGTAAACAGTACTGAAGACTTAGATAAGCTAATAGCCAGGAAGCCAGATCTGGTCTTCTTGGGCATGAAGTTTGCCCCTGTTAGCTCGAATGCGGTAACTGGTTCTGATTGGTCAAGCCAACGTTTAACCGAAGCAGGCATTCCATATACTGGTTCTAGCCAAGCTGCTTCGATGCTGGAGTACGATAAACTTCTCGCTAAGGAAAAAGTCTCAGGGCTTGGACTAGCGACTGCCGCTTCACTCCTTTTAAAACAAGGCGAAATATACGACAAACAAGAAATCACGCTCGATTATCCTATCTTCATTAAACCAGTTGTGGGAGGTGGGAGTACTGGCATTAACGATGGCTCTCTTGTCCATAATTTTGATGAGCTTGAGCAACAAGTCAGATGGCTAATGGGTAGTTTTCGATCCGACGCACTACTCGAAAGTTACTTGCCAGGGCGGGAGTTCAGCGTGGGAGTATTGCAGAAAATTGGATCTCCCGACTTTCATCTGTTGCCGATTGAAATAGTTGCACCGCTGAACAAATTTGGTTCACGCTTTCTGAGTAGCCAGATAAAACGAACTGAGCCTCACCAAACTTTAGAGATTACTGACAAACAATTAAAAAGTAGCATTAGTACGTTTGCGTTGCGCATTTTTAAAGCTCTGGGCGGCCAGGACTATGGTCGCATTGACATCCGCATGGATGATAACGGCTTAGCACACTTTCTTGAAGCAAATTTACAGCCGAGCTTACTCAATAATTATGGAAATCTACCGAGAGCATCTCTCATGAATATCGGTCTAACTCACGATCAATTAATCTTTCAAATTGCCGAATTAGGCCTGGCAAAAAACATCGAACAACCGTCAGTCATAGACAATTTCTCAAATTTAATCACGGGCATTAAACTGCAGGAGCTACTCGCATAAATACCCCGCTAAGGCAGATTGTTTCTGTTCAGCCCTAACAGGTATAATCTTGTGCTACTATGACCCTATATGAGGACAACGCTACATACATTCATTAACTGGTTCTTTAAGGACAACCAGGGCAACTGGGCAATAATCCAGACTCCGAATCTCCTACTAACTGCGTGGCTACTACTATCTGTACTATTATTTTTTACCGATAACACTCAGCTGGAGCAAAAGATTTTTCTATTACGCAGTGCCGTACTATTTACATGGAGTTACCTAGAAATAACATCCGGCAAAAGCAAATTCAGAAAAGTATTAAGCGTGGTAGTGCTAATGTTTGTCGTAAAAGGTATTTTCAGAAATTAATAATAGGCAAAGATTCTGTGTTTACGCCAAGGATTTTTGCCAGTAGCTCTATCTGCTGAAACTTGCAATATTTAATAGGCTGATCGTACTTATCATAAATTCTGTAATAGTGAGGGAATTCTACGGTCTCGCCTTTAAAATTTTTTGCCTGTGTAGGCTCGGGGATCAGTCTAATCGTCCAGCCTGGATCCTGGTCATCAAGTATGCTTTTGATCTTGGCATAATGGTTGAACGACATAGAATTTTTTTAAGCTAGAATTTTTTACGAAGAATATATATTCCCACAGTTATCATCCATATGGTTTGAGGGTAGGCAACGACCCGCTCCATGCCACCTTGTCCCAAGCCGAGGTAGGTCATTGTCATAAACAGGAGAAGTGCGGTTAGCCCAGTTACACCACTCACATAACTATAATAGGTCAACCACTTTGGGAAGTTTTGATGTTTCGCGAGTAACAACATGGCGATATTTCCGAGCAGGAAGGGCAATGTCGCGCCATAAGCATGTAGTGAACCGATGGTATTTTCTGGATAGAAGCCAACAATGATGGTCCCAATACCAGCCAGCACCATGCTACCAAACCCCATCAGATTACTTAGTTTCTTCGTGCTAACCCTTGCTAGCAAAAAGGCCCCTAATAATTGAGTAAGCCCAAGTATTACAAATGAAATATTCATTAACCAGTGCAGTGGTGAGCAAACATAACGATCACCATAGACCCCACAAACGGTATTACCAAGATCGCTGATAGTATTATGCGCCAAACTGAAGTGACCGTTGTATGCAGCGGCGACAACGATCTGAACAACAAAGTATTGTATCGAGGATACCCAAAAGATGGAGCCCAAAATTCTGCTATTCATAAATCAAGTATATATGGCTTAGACATGTTACTGTTAGGGGATGTTAACATTTCTATTATCAGCACTATTGATTTCCCTCGGGATCAATGGACTACTATTTTTGATTGCTTATCGTTTTCAGTCAGATAAGCTAACTGATGCCTCATATGCACTTAGCTTTCTTGCATTGGTGGCGTATAGCTTTAGCCAATCACAACTAAACTCATATGTTTTGATCGGCCTAATACTGGTTACTGTTTGGGCGCTTCGGATTGGCGGGTTTTTATTATACCGTGTTGTTAAGACAGGCAAGGATCGCCGTTTTGATGGCTTGCGTGAAAACTTTTGGAAGATTGGCAAGTTTTGGCTAGCACAAGCGATGGCGGTCTGGGTGTTAATGATCCCTATAATGCTCGTATTTCAACAAGGCGAAACTATGTTGAGTATCGCATATATTGGTGTAATCATATGGCTTGTTGGTCTTGTAATCGAAACACTTGCAGACGCGCAAAAGTACCGGTTCACTCAGAATCCTAAAAACACTGGCAAGTGGATCGATAGAGGTATCTGGCAGTATTCACGCCATCCAAACTACTTTGGTGAGATACTAGTGTGGTTTGGCATCTATTTGTTTGCTATCCCGGCCTTGTCAGTACCTCAAACTGCAGTTGGCGCTATTAGCCCAATTTTTATAATTGTTCTGTTGCTGTTTGTGAGCGGCATCCCAATTCTAGAAAAGTCTGCTGACAAAAAGTGGGGAAAACAAAAGGCTTACCAAGACTATAGGCGTCGAACAAGTATATTAATTCTGTTGCCCAAAAAGAGCCGTTAGGATTTTACTTTAGAAGGTCAACCATGAGGCGGAGAGAGTGTCGACCGCGAATTTCTTCGTTCCCTTGTGCGTCAAGTTTCTGAGTTCTGTCAGTAAGATAGCCACTGTGTCGATAACATGGTTTTGTATATACCAGATCAGTTCCACCAACTGCCACTGCTGAGGCAGTAGGGATAGAATCACAAGCAGAAGCAAAGCCATTGTTAGCCACTCCCGGACCACTGGTTGCCATCGCGAACCAAGCAGTACCATGTGAGCCCTGCGGAGCATCGTTCGTCTGAAGGTCAGTCAAGAACTGGGACCCATCAGTCAACTCCTTGCACTGAGTGTTAGTCTTACAGGTGACTCCCCACCCTGTATGGGGGGTTGATACGGTGATAACCTTACCAATATCAATCGAAGGAGGGAAGGCTGGATCACCGGCTTGGACACGCCTTAAAGCCTCACGGGTAATTAACCCGCCCCTTGAGTGCCCAATTACATTTACTGCCCGACCTTTTAAGGTATATTCGTTGTGTATAAACCACGATAGATCCTGGGCTATTTGGGTAATCGAAGTCTGGTTAGTGTAGCCCGCCTGTGGTTTTGCCGCACCTGTAGCCCTGGCAACAGGACGGCTTGTAGCAGGACCATACCCTGTAATATCGACACCATGTGT
>CAZXBL010000051.1:0-615 GCA_964638875.1 uncultured Candidatus Saccharibacteria bacterium
AAAACACTGTCGGACGCAGAGGAGCTGAAGGCGCACCTGCATAAACAACTATGCGATGACAAACGCTTTGATCACAATTATGTTGTTATCGGCGGCGGTCCCACTGGGGTTGAATTGGCTGGTGCGCTGCCGAGCTACATTAAATCCATCGCCAAGAGTCATCGGGTTAAAAAGCGGAGAGTACATGTGGACCTCATTGAAGCGGCACCGCGTCTGGTACCACGCATGCCTAAAGATATTTCCAGGGCAATTGCACGTAATCTACGTAAGCAAGGTGTCAAAATATACACAAAAACTGCAGTTCAGGCGCAAACTGCTGATGCCTTGATGGTTAATAATAAGCCTGTGCGTAGTCATACTGTTATTTGGACCGCAGGTGTGGCCAATAGCCCGTTCTTTAAGGAGCAAAACTTCCAGTTGGCTCGCAACAGCAAAGTCCGTGTGGATCAGTTTCTGCAAGCAGAAATGGGTATCTATGTAATAGGTGACAATGCCGATACTCCATATAGCGGCATGGCTCAAACCGCAATGTATGACGGAAAATTTGTAGCCCAGAATCTTCAGCGCATCGCGAGTAACCAGGCACCGAAGCCATACGTAGCCAAGAAACCGATT
>CAZXBL010000051.1:638-4144 GCA_964638875.1 uncultured Candidatus Saccharibacteria bacterium
CACGTTGGGCAGCCGTTCTTTGGGGCAATATACGAATATTCGGCTGGCTTGGGTGGGTGCTCCGCAGTTTTGCTGACTTACTACTTTATCATGACTATCTGCCGACTATTAAAGCAACTGAGCGTTGGGCAAGCATGGATGACGAAGAAGATTTTTGTACACATTGCGGCAACAACACCGCCAAGCTTAGATATCTTTCTGGCGAGTAGGTCGTTTCAGGAAACCCGTGCCACCAGAATCAGCTAACACTTTTGCTGTTCGCGGCCAAAAGACTACCGCCTCTACTGACTCATAGGGAATCGTGCCGTAATGACGGCTATCTGTGCTGGTTTCTGCATGGTCACCCAGTACGAATATGCCGCTGTCGTCTACTTTATCGATTCTTTTAACAGTTTCCCTGTCCTGTCGATTGAAGATGATGACTTTCTGAGGTTTTAAGTGTCGATACCAACGCCAAGCATAAACTAGCGTACCTGGCGGCAACACCGGCACCATACTGTGCCCTTGGACTCGGCGAATCATAACAGGAAACATGAGGCTCATACGATTCTCCCGCGATCTATAGTTAGGCTTTCTTGGTTTCCCAAAAAATTTCAGCTATTTCATCGATTTGTTTCAGCAGCTTATCGGCTTCCGCCACATCGAGGTGATGCTTGCACTCACCTGCTTGCTTTGTTGCCATCCAGAATTTTTCATGTAAGTTGGGATATTTTTCTAGGTGAGGTGGCTTGAAGTAATCAGTCCATAGCACCCAAAGGTGATGCTTAACTAGTTCGGCGCGCTGCTCAATAATCATAACTGCACGGAGCTTGTTGTGATCATCCAGGCCGTCATACTTTTCCATCATTGCCTTGATACTCTCGGCTTCAATTCGAGCTTGCGCTGGGTCATATATTCCGCATGGCAGATCGCAGTGCGCGTAAACAGGTTTAATTTTAGGTAAAAGTCGCATAAAGTATTTCTCCTAGAAGTTACTAGTACAGTATACCTTGCTAGTTAACACTAGGAGGTAAATTACTTCGCTTTTTTAGAATTTGTTGCGCGCCATTTTTCGATTTCAGCATGATGACCGCTGAGAAGTACATCGGGGACTTTCATGTCACGGAAAACCTCAGGGCGTGTGTACTGTGGAAACTCGATAGATTCATCGTCGGCCTGAAATGACTCAATTTCAGCTGACGCATCTCCGCCTAAAACGCCTGGCAGTAATCTAACAACACTATCAATCACAATCATTGCTGGCAGTTCGCCGCCCGTCAGTACGTAATTGCCGATGCAGAACTGCTCATCAACCCATTTCGTAATGCGCTCGTCATATCCTTCATATCTCGGACAAATAATTATAAGCCCTTCGTCACCCGCTGCTAGTCGTTTAGCGTCTGACTGTTTATATATATCCCCCCTTGGTGTAGGTAACATAACTATTGCTGTCGGATCATTTGCTTTTGCCTGTTCGATAGCAGCCACTAGTGGTTCTGGCTTCAGTAGCATACCGTCACCTCCACCATAAGGCGTGTCGTCGACTTGCTTACGAGGCCCCCCACCAAATTGACGTAAATCAATGTAGCTGATA
The DNA here is from genome assembly GCA_964638875.1 of uncultured Candidatus Saccharibacteria bacterium. GTDB lineage: Bacteria > Patescibacteriota > Saccharimonadia > Saccharimonadales > JALRHH01 > JALRHH01. The sequence goes on from CAZXBL010000051.1 coordinate 2,212, forward strand.
TCGAAAGCATTCTGTTCTTGTGCCTTCCACATCATGCTAGAGTTCAGCACGCCAGTAAACATATCAGGGAAAAGAGTAATTACTTGTATTTTCATAATTTAGTAATATTATACTATATTTGTCAATATAAACAAAAAGAACCACATAACGTGGTTCTTTTTGTCACATAAAGCTCCCATTCTGGGAATGCTCGCAAAGAGCTTTTTGTTTTGGTATTTTTTGTTTTTTAACTCGCTGTTATTTGGTCACAGCCGAATGTGCTTATGACTATACGGTAAACCGTCCTGCTTCTCAAGCCCCATATGCGTGTAGTTATCCCCAGAAGTGGGGATAACCCCCAGATTTCGCACTTGAGCTTCAGATTCAATTTCTCCATGAGAAACGGAACAAGCCGTACAGATGGTACGGTGCAGTGAGTATCGGAAGGGAAAATTGGATATGAAGCCAAGAACACCAGCAGAGTTTCTGGCTCTGCCAGGAAGTCGGCTGGTGTGGTGCGTAGGCTGGACTAGATGTCGAGGTCGTCTAGGTCCGCTAGCTCTTTACGAGTCTTACTAACAACATCGCTTTCTTCATCGGGTGTAGTAACGGCGTCAGTGTCGTCTTCTGCTTCGCGTTGTTCGCGTGGTGGGCGCCCTTCACCAGTGTCTACGATTTTCAGGTTGTAACGTGCATCGTTCTTGGTACCGAGGGCACGCAGGAGTGTACGGAGGCTCTGTGCGGTAGCACCGCGCTTGCCGATAACACGACCAAGATCTTCTGCATCAACAGTAAGTTCTAATAGCACACCTTTCTCATCAACACTGCGAACGACGCTAACTGCGTCCGGGTTTCCGACAAGGGATTTTACAATAAATTCTACGAATTGCTGGTCAATGGTTGTAGTCATACGGACGATCCTCCAATTACTGTCACTAGCCCTATTATACCATTCTGGTTACGTCATAGTACTCGGAAAATTGAATCAAGCTTCATTTTCCTTCGTGCTACTTGTATACAAAAAATCCCGTCCTATCGCGTCCGGGATTTTCTATTCTTGGGGTCAGCGTTACTTGGCAGCTGGTTCTTCTGCTGGAGTTTCTTCAACAGCTTCCTCGGCTGGAGCTTCGGCTACAGCCTCTTCCACGGGAGCTTCTGCAACTTCCTCTACAGGGGCTTCTACGGCTTCTTCAGCAGGTGCTTCTTGCTCTGGCTGATTGCGACGAAGCTTTTCCGGGTTACGGATTTTGCCGGACTTTTGTTCAGCAGTCTTTACCCATGAAGGTAATTTAACACCTTCTGCCTGTAACAGGCGGACAACTCGGTCAGATGGTTGAGCACCGTGTTCTAGGTAGAACGCTGCCTTCTCTTTGTCCAAAGTTGTTTCCTTGGTGTGTGGATTGTAACTACCCAATGGCGCCACCACGCGACCACTGGTAGGGGTCCGACGTGAGTCCTGAACGACTACGCGGAATTGAGCGTGACCTTTACGGCCAGTACGCTGCATACGAATGACTAACATCCCTATCTCCTTAAGATAATTTTATGTACCGAGCAATTCTACAGGAAATCACCCCTGTTGTCAAGAATCCTGCTGCTTTACATATTTTCGTTCAACCCAGCCACTGCGTTCTTCAACAAAAGTCTCATTTGTTGGTGTAAAGCTAAGCTTCGTGAGCACTGCCACACTATCTTGGTTATTGTCTTCACAATAAGCAATGAAATTATCAACAGGTAAGTTCTTCTTGGCTAAGTTCATGATACTTTGTACGGCATCCGTGACTATTCCCTTGCCACGGGCAGCTGGATCAAGGAAATATCCAAAACCATAGTCGTTTGGGTTATCAGGCGCGTCAAAAGCGTCGTTATCAACATCACGCCAGAAAGATACAAGACCAATTGGGTTGTCATCTTCTACGATTGCGTATCGAATTAGATGTGGATCGCTCTGCAT
>CAZXBL010000052.1:0-4113 GCA_964638875.1 uncultured Candidatus Saccharibacteria bacterium
CATCACCGCTTGTGGTTGGGTTAGATTTCTTTGAGCTAACTTCTGCAACCCAACCCTTTTCACCTAGTCCAGCAGCATTGAGAGCCAGCTGTAGAATGTCTTTGCTCTGCACGGCATCATAAACAACTTCCCCTGATGTTTCTGGCACTACTGCAAGCACGTCAGCATATCGTTCTGTAATTACAGACTGCATTCGGGATAATTCTTCTTCGGAAAGTAGTGGTCTTTCAATTTTATTGTACTCGCGTCCTTCAAAGTGATTTTGTAGATACTGTTTTACAGCTTCGGCGTTATCATTATTCGCTACAAAATTGTCGGTTCGATCGAGCTCAGTATGCATCATACCGTTAAAAGCGGCCTCGTCCATTTCCCCGTACAACTCTCTGTTGAGATATATAAACTCATTGCGTGCAGTTATTTGTGCCGCAGAACTATCTGCAAAGCGCATTCGCCGTGCTTCTTCTACTAGAATTATTTTCTTAAGACGTACCTCATGGAATGAAGCGTACAATTCATATTCTTCTGGCTCAAGGTATCCAGAATTTTTATTAGCTTCTAGTTCCAGAATCGCGTTGTAAGTATCGTGTTTCTTCTGGGCTAAGTCGACTGCTTTACCGTCATGTTCTTGAGGCTCAGCATCATAAAGACGATCGAGGTTGGGGTAGTTATACTCTGGAGTATATACTTCACCCTCTATAAATGCTTCTTTTTGTGGCTCACGCCTGATTTTTTCATCTTCAAAACGTTTAAAATCAACGAAAGAGCTGTTAGTTGCCATGTATGAATCTATTTCATGAGGTGAGACATAATTCATGATTAGATTCTATAATATCATATAATAATGATTTTGTCTAGTCTAACCGAAGAAACTTGTTTTCTTATTTTCTTTAAACGCTTCCAGGAGTTCTTGTTGCTTTTTGCTGAGTTTGGTCGGGGTTTCTACAATCATTGTGACGATGTGTGCCCCGCGTGTGTCCTTGCGGAGGTGTGGTACCCCATGATTAGACAATTTAAAGTCAGTTCCACTTTGCGTGCCGGCCGGGACTTTCATGGTAACAGGACCATCAACTGTGTCCACTTTGATTTCAGTGCCGAGTGCAGCGTCAATCATACTAATGCGTTCTTCAGACAGGATTAAATCGCCTTCGCGGGTGAATTGTTTGTGGGGTTTAACCCGAATGTTCACGTATAGATCACCTTTGGGACCATTGGCGATTGCTTCGCCGTGTTCACGCAAACGAATTACGGCACCGTCATCGACACCTGCTGGTATTTTTAGTGTCACGTCTTGTTTTTTGCGTTGGGTGCCTTTGCCATTGCAAACACTACAAATTTTTTCTGGGATCTTGCCTCTCCCGGCACACTTGTTACAAACGGTTGCCTGCTGGATGTTACCAAACATTGTTTGCATGACACGGACAGTTTGGCCTGAACCTTTACATTGATCACAAGTTACAAGCTCGTGGCCAGGTTCAACCGTACTGCCCTTGCAATGTTCGCATGTATCGTCAAGGGTTAGGTTCAAATCAACCTCTGTGCCAAAAACTGCTTGCTCAAAATCAATTTCAACAGATGCCTCAACATCACGTCCACGGTTTTGGCGCTGTGAACGCTGCTGATTACCGCCAAAAAAACTGCCAAATATATCACCCAGGCCCAGGTCACCAAAATCAAAGTTAACATTTTGTCCTTGCCCAAACCCACCAAAACCTGCAAACGGATCACCACCGCCACCATTGCCCCCGACACCCGCGTGACCAAACTGGTCATAACGCTGACGTTTGCTACTATCTTTTAGAACCTCGTAGGCTTCGTTGAGTTCCTTGAATTTAGTTTCATCACCACCTTCTTTGTCCGGGTGATACTGCACAGCAAGACGACGAAATGCTTTCTTGATTTCGTCTGCTGATGCGCCTTTAGAAACGCCTAAAACTTCGTAATAATCTCTTTTTGACATCTGTTACTATGATATAAAACTAGCACTCAAAAGTCCAGAGTGCTAGATAATCTCTTCTGGTTTTGGTTCAGTAATTGGTTCCCAATTTTGACCAAGCACAGGCTCTAAAGTGACAAGAGCTGCCATAACCTCTTCTGGCGATAAATCGTGAAAATCCCTATAGAATGCCAGTCCCTCACTTATACGATTCAGCTCATCATCACTAAGGTTTACGTCTTCTTTGACACGAACAAGAGATAACGCATTTGCGCCCAAGATAACCGTACTACTAGAGGTGAGGGCAGAAACGTTGTCTTCTGACGCTAAAAGCGACCAGTCTTGTTCCTTTTCTAAGCCGAAAATCATCAGCTTATATAACACTATTTAAACCAAAAAGTATATTGGTTGTGGTTAAGTTTACTTTGCTAACCAGATTTGCCCAGATGCTTCTAGCCCTCGATTACGGTTTATGAGTCCCCCTAAGAGTCGAGCCCGGTAGAAAACGTTTTGCGTACTGCGACCAATAGTCTCAGTTGCTGAAAATTCTTCGAGAGAACCCTTTTGCCGCAATTCATACCTTCCCCACTCATTTTGGAAAAAGTGCCCTATGGGTCCGCGGATTGGAAAATGAACATTGGGCTTGGTGAGCACCTGGCCAAGGAGTTCACTCAATACAGCAGCAGAAAGTCTACTGTTTGTAATCCCACCTAGGTAATTCATCCCCCAGATTGGTAGCCATGTCTCTTCGTATCTTGGGTCACGTGCTGACACATGCTCGTAGCCAGTGAATGGAGTGCCTCCTACGAAGCTATCTGTGTACAACCAATCACCATCTTGGTAACTAATTTCTACTGCTCCGCTACTGCGCGTAATTCTTTCTGCTGAATCAGAGCCATAGCCGTGTGATTTCGCCTCGATCAAGAAATCTCGAAATTCTTCAGATAGTACAGGGAGTTTTTCTGCCATGACACTGTTTTACTACTAAAAGCAGCTTATGTAAATTGCTTGTGTTTGACATTAAATAAAAACGACCAGGTAACTGGCCGTTTTTAACACATAACTCTTCGGTCTAGTGAGCGCTGGAACCTCGGAATAGTTTAACGATGTAAAGAAGCACTACGGAACCAACAACTGCCACAAGAAGACTGTAGAGGTTTAGACCGCTGACTTCCTCGCCGCCTAACATACCAAAGATAAAGCCACCAATAATCGCACCTATGATACCGACTATGATGTTAGCGAAAATACCCATGCTCTCGTTAGTTTTTGCAAACATAGAGGCAATCCATCCTGCAATTCCACCGAGTATAATCCAAGAAATAATTCCCATATCAAACCTCCTTAATTTAATTCTTTTATAGTGTACAGTTTTCTCGACATTCACTTGGTGAAATATCAAACGGACTAATAAAAATACCCGGGTTATTGCCGGGTATTTTCTACACATTTAGCGTGGATTTATTTTTTATCTTCGGATCCTTTGTCGTCGACGACTTCGCCTTCTACAGGTTCTTCTTTGTCGTCTTTCTTAGCTTCGCCTTCTTCTGCAGGGGCTTCTTCTTTTTGAGCTTGCTCGTACATTTTTGCGCCAATTGGCATGATCTTGTCAGTCAGTTCCTTGGCAGCTGTCTCAAGTATTGCTTTGTCTGCCTTTTCATCCGCAACGATTTTCTTGGCTGCCTCGACTGCTTCGTCGAGTGTCTTGGCATCTTCTTCTGAAATCTTGTCCTTATTATCTGATTTCATTTTTTCAGCCTGATAGACAGCACTGTCTAGTTGGTTACGAGCGTCAATCGATTCGCGCTTTTGCTTGTCCTCTTCTGCATGAGCTTCCGCGTCTTTAGCCATCTTTTCGACTTCTGTTTTGTCTAGATTTCCTGAGCCCTGGATGGTAATACTCTGCTCTTTACCAGAACCTTTGTCCTTGGCAGTTACGTTCAAAATACCATTAGCGTCGATGTTAAAGGTAACTTCGATTTGTGGTACGCCACGTGGTGCTGATGGGATACCATCCAATACAAAGCGACCAAGGCTCTTGTTGTCTGCAACAAGTTCGCGCTCACCTTGCACAACGTGGATTTCCACCTGTGGTTGGTTGTCTGCTGCGGTACTGAATACTTCTGATTTACTGGTTGGGATAGTTGTGTTTCGTTCAATCAGCTTGGTTGCGACGCTAC
>CAZXBL010000053.1:0-4029 GCA_964638875.1 uncultured Candidatus Saccharibacteria bacterium
CTGACCATCATAGCGGAAGTAGGTGCGCCAGAACTGGTGACCATCCTCGACAATGGTACGCACACTCCAGAAGTCCGTATCAATTAGTGCCTGCATGCTTTGGGCGTGTGAACTAAAATTACGGATCATGTGCGGTCGCAAACTCAGCACCACATTCCAGAAGGTATTACCGGTAGCAATTACACGCATTGGCGCTGGTGCATCCCAGATATTGTTTGTGAACATCGGTATTGGCTGGTACGAAACCTTTATTGGATCAGGCGAGGCTGTGTAGAGGTAGCTGAGCGCCGCCAGGTAGTATTTATGAGGACGATTATCGGCATCAAGGCTGGTCACGATAACTCGCTTTGGATCAATTTTTTCTGTTTCTAGATACCTCTGAAGCTCACGACCAGCGTAGGTGATGTTACCGCCCTTACCGATGATTTCACCCTCGATGCCCTCAGGGTGCTTCACTGAAATAGCGTGCTTAAACTTAGTTTTGTATTCTGCAATGAGGGCTTTGGCATTAACATCAACTTCTGGACCGCCTCGTTCTTCGTATGCCAAGACGAGGATTACTTTCTTCATGTCGTATTCTGAGTCCAAAATGGACTGAATAGTCGGTTCCAACACTTCTCGCGCCTCATTATAGGTAGCCACAATGATAGCGTGATATTGATCATCCGGCTGTACCATCGGAGGCGTTTCTTGCAAACGTCGGACTGTCTCATAGTGCCATGAGGGAATCTGTGTCCTGGGTTGTGAAACTTTGCCAGACTGTAGCTCTGCTAACATCTTGTTCCACGGTAGCTTCTGGTGCTTGTCCAGCATACGAAAGCCTTGCAAGCCTCTGATGTTCAGCCCAATAGCCTTAACAAACCACAGCAGCATATACGCAATGATGAAGAAAACTGTTGCATGAGGACTAATCAGGCTGAGAACAAACGGAAAAATAAGAATAGACCAGGTCAATGCACCTGGCAGAATCTCAAATGCGCGGTATCGGCGTCCGCGGTCTTTTACGTAGGGAATTTCTATGTCTGTCGTACGCATATAAACTTGTCTTGCCTTACTGTAGCACCGCAAGTGCGTTACTGACGATTAAAAGCAGGAGTAGTAACACAAGCCCCATCCACAAGATGACGATTGAATATTCGCGGCGTCGGTGGTAGGTACGCATGCTTAGAATTGTGTGGAGGCCCAAGACAAGCACCGCAAATACAATGAAGCTTACAAATGTAGTGGCAGAACCTGGTTCAAAGGCACTGAGACCAAGGTTGGAATGGTACTGACCCACAAAGCTTTCACTGTTACCGCCTTTTAGGCGAAGGAGTGAGAGTACCGTTACAAAAGCTGCTAAGAACGTATTAATGCTGAGTAGGAGGAGTACCAGTCTGTCGTGGAAATAGTTTTTGGGAATATGCATGAATATAAGTGTACTAGTTATGGGAGTTTGGTTCTAGTGGAGCCGAAGACAGGGATCGAACCTGCGACCTGCTCGTTACGAGTGAGCTGCTCTACCAACTGAGCTACTTCGGCATATTATTACCCCAAAACTATACAGGTCTTGTCCTACCTACACAACATCTAGGTGTTGTTTTTTACCCCTGTAAATGGTATGCTCTAGTTTGTACTTTTTAAAGTGGTTGTACTGGGCGATTAGCTCATTTGGCTAGAGCGCCACATTGACGTTGTGGAGGTGGGAGGTTCGAATCCTCCATCGCCCACCAGTACTTTTAATATAGCGGGTACTTGCGTATTAATTGCCTAATTGATATGATTACCCCTGTTATCTAGGCATGACTCCGTAGTGAAGTGGTTATCACGCCTCCCTGTCACGGAGGAGATCGCCGGTTCAAGTCCGGTCGGGGTCGCCAAGAAAAAAGTCTCAGCTTTAGCTGGGGCTTTTTCTTGGGCAAGCTCGCTTGCGACTTGAACCGGCGTAGAGTGAGCAAAGCAAACGAGCCGGGTCGTCATCAAAGGCTATCACAGGAGTTTACTCCGAGAAAGCCTGTAGATGTGCGCCGTCCGGTCGGGTCCCTTGACCTACTTAATAAATATTGTAGTCTTCTGCTTTTCCTTAATCGGATCTAGGAATGCATTGATGTCTTTAAAGTTAAACACTATGTGTGCACCGCGGACTCGGTCACCTTGAACCTCGAGATTTTTGACAATCTCGAGCGTGTAACCAGTGTTGAGAACCTCTGAATATTGTCCTGGCTGCAGGTTAAACAGCGCGTCTACTGTTTGTGCCGTCAAGTCACGATTAGTCCGATTGATCTGGAAGCCGTATTCGCCACCAGCATCACGTGTGCTAGCATCATCTGAATACTTTTTTGCCACAGCTGCAAAATCAGCCCCGCCCTGCAGCTCTGCGAGTGCTGCCTTAGCCCGTGTATCTGTCTCTGTGTCGAGCTTGGCGACTAACTTTGCAGCAAGCATCTGTTGTTTTAGGCTTCGTTTAAAGTCGTTAACCGTCCAACCCCAGTAATCCTTTAACACATCCTCGAAAACCTTATCGTTTTCGCCAAGCCTGTTCTGACTCCTGACGAGGTCGATCTGATTATTAACTTCTTTATCTGTTACGCTGACACTATTCTGTTTGGCAAGTTTACGCACAATGGCGTCATCTACCACTTTTTGGCGTGCCTGTGCCTCGAATGCAGCTAGCTGTTGCTGGCCACTTTCGTCGTTAAAGTTCAGTTTCTGTTGTGTTTCGTAATAATGTTTGTAGTGTCTTAACTCAAATAAATAATTTTCGTATGCCACAAAGTCTTTACCGGTCCTGGCAACCGGGAACGGTATAACCTGTGTAACGCGATACATAAACGTCGACGACTGGTGAAATTTGTATAGCGAGAGCGTTACATAGGTAAAGAACGATACGACCGCCAAAATGAACAATGTAGTGGTCAGAATAACCACCTGGTGCTTGGAGTGTGCCAACGGAATAATATGCTTGCGTGCCTTTTTCAGCACCTGCTCACGGTGTTCAGCAACTGTTTCGTTCGTAATCCGCGGTGCCGAATCGGCAGCACGGGTCAGTGCCGTGACTTCGTCCGGACGCTTTACCCTATTGAATGCATTTGAGATCTTTTTCTTTACCATATAGTCCTTATTCGTTCCCCATCGCTGGAGGCAGGCCGGCAGTATTACCAACAATACCCTTTTCCCGCAATATGCCGAGTATCTTCTTCTGAATATCTGCAGGATGGTGCACCTCATGTATCAGTAGTTCACCCATGTATGTCTGCATCATTATTGTACCAAATCTCAGGAGGGTTTCCTGAAGTCCAGCAATCTCGTAGTTCACCATCTGGATCTGATTGAGCCCGACATCAACGACGCTTCTATGGAAGAAGCCCTTTTGGGTGATCTGTATAAACCGCTGATCTGTCACTATGAACACACTATAGTTCCAAGCAATCCACGACGGGAACATCAGTAACATACCCAGTAAGAATCCACCCAACATACCGCCAAAGAACCATCCAAAACCGAGTTCTGGTCGGATTGTAGCGGGCAGAACGCCGATAAGCGGGCCAAGAGAAAACAGAACAATACCCTTCCTCATAACAATCGGGTGCCGCTTGAACACATATAGCACCTCTTCGTCATCCATTTGGTCTTCAAAGTATTTTTGTGTTTTAGCCATAAGGATATTTTAACAGAACGGTGGTGAAAGACTAGATAGGGCCGGTGGGCAGTCGAGTGCGCTTCTGCTGTCTTTCTCGGTGCAAGCACCTGTGAGAGCCCTTGAAGACCGAACCTAGGATCGACTCCTGGCTCGAGAATCGAGCAGAAATTAAAACCACCCTTTCTGGGTGGCTTAAATTTCTCCTGGTGCCCCGGGCAGGAGTCGAACCTGCAACCTCCTCCTTAGGACGGAGTTATTCTATCCATTGAACTACCAGGGCAAATGACGGAACAAGTCCGCCATGTAACTATTTTTTCTTTTTGCGGGCGTGTGCAAGAGTGTACTTCTCGTGTACTGTTTCGTACGCGAATAGTTCTCTTTCGCTAAACCAATGTGCAATCTCTTGCTTA
>CAZXBL010000054.1:0-3885 GCA_964638875.1 uncultured Candidatus Saccharibacteria bacterium
GTAGGGCGATTTCAACCCCCAAAAAGCTTCCGCTTAACCCGTTTCTCAGATTATTTTCTGAATACAAAATGATTGTTTTTTATATAAAAACGTTTAAGTTCCTCAGTTGCCTTGCTAATACCAATTCGTGGTCCTATTGCTATATCTCCTGGGTTAACAATGAGTCCCGGCCTAAGAAACAAATCACCTTTTCCGATCGAAGTGTTGTTATGAAGCGGTGTAATTCCCAGTGCTTGCACAAGTTTAGCGGGGCCATTGGTTAATTGCCCTGATTCTTCAGTGCCGCGTCTTTGCTTCATTATTTCCACGCCTTCATGGGGCTGTAGGGCACGGATAAGGACCCCTTCCCCCACCCCTTCGTCACCAGTTACGATATTAACGCAGTGGTGCATGCCATATGTGAAATAAACGTATATTGTACCCGCAGGTCCAAACATGGCACTATTACGAATAGTTTTACCCTTGTAGGTATGGCTTGCGGGATCGTCTTGGTGATAGGCTTCGGTTTCAACAATGTACCCAGAAACTTGTCCGTCTGCTGCCTCACATACCAACTCCCAACCAAGCAATGCTTGTGCCCCTGCGATTGATCCTTTGCGTAATTCATTTAGTAATTTATCCATATGCACATTTTACCTCTACTTTAAAGACTTTATGAGTATGCTTTTCTCTGTTATTATTTAGTGAATGCAAACATTCTTACGCCAGCTGGCTGGTCCTAATGGGCTTCTGCGATTCTATGGGTTTTCTATTGTAGCGACCTTAGCGGTCTGGATCTTCGTGGGTATTTATAGTGGCTTTGCAGCTCTTGTAACGGTTATAATCCTGACTTTGCTTGAAGTTACATTCAGCTTTGACAATGCAGTTATTAATAGCCGCATCTTGGTAACATTATCAAAGTTTTGGCAGACACTTTTTCTTACGGTCGGTATCTTCTTAGCGGTATTCGTAGTCAGATTCTTTGTACCAATTTTGATTGTGGCGATCACTGCTGGTTTAGGGTTAGGCGAAGTACTCAATCTGGCGCTTAATGACCCGGAGAAGTACTCTCACGAGCTTCATGAATCTGCCCATATGATTGACGCCTTTGGTGGCACGTTCCTTCTACTGGTTGGTGCAAGCTTCTTTGTAAACGCACAGAAAAAACGGCACTGGCTCAAGGCAATAGAGAAACCACTTGCCAAAGCTGGTAGCATTCCCTACTTCACTATCCTGACTATGATTGTAATGACCGGTATTATTTATGCGGTCAACCTCAGCCGTTACTCCACCGATGAACGCAACGCCATCTTGCTTGCAGGTATTGTGGCTATCACGTTGCATGTGCTCATGGAAGTCTTTGACAAACTTTCTAACAGCCAGCAGAGATCTACGGTTCGAGAAAAAGTGGGGATGGCGGCGTTTATCTCATTTATGTACCTACAACTGCTCGATGCAAGCTTTAGCCTTGACGGTGTTATTGGTGCGTTCGCGATTACAAGCAGTGTTGTGCTGATTGCAGCAGGTTTAGGCGCTGGAGCAGTTTGGGTGAGGTCGATGACCGTTCATTTGGTTCGAGCTGGTACGCTCACCAAGTATAAGTTTCTCGAGCATGGTGCCCACTGGGCAATAATAATCCTCGGCGCTATTATGCTGGTCCGACTATATGGCTTTGAGCTCCCCGAATGGGCTACAGGTAGCGTGGGGCTCGTCTTCATTTTGCTATCGGTATACAGCAGTATTCGTCAGCCTTCGTCTTCCAAATCGTGAATTCTGTCGTGATCTAAACCATAGTGGTGCGCTATTTCGTGCCAGAGTGTGTGTAGTGTCTGCTTCTTTACGCCCGCAACATCATTGGCGTGATGTAATATTGGGTTCTTGAAAATGGTAATTTTATCCGGCAATACTAAATTATAATTGTCGCCACGGCTTGTCAGTGGGATGCCTTCATACAGCCCAAAAAGAGATTCATATGGTCGTAGTTTCATCTTGATCCTCTGTTCTGGGGACGGATCTTCTGCCCAGACAATTGCCACGTTTTTGGCATGCTGCAAAAATCTTTCTGGGAGAGCATCGATAGCATCAGCAAGAATCTGTTCAAACTCAGAATCAGTTAGTTCAGTCATTTAAATCCAGCGCTTACGATGAAATACATAGATAGCGATACTCATTAATGCTGCGATGATCAGTAGCACTATTGCAAAAGCATATGGATTATCCGCGAATGGGACTGCGACGTTCATACCCCATAAACCACCTACAATTGTAGGAATGGAGAAAAATATTGCAATTGAGGTCAGGCGCTTAAATGTCTGGTTCAGGTTTGTCGTAACTATCGTGTCGTATGCCTGGCGAATGTTGGCAAGTGATTTCGCTCGGGTCCGGGCTAACTCGATCAATTCTGCCGCACCAAGTCGTAAATCCTCAATAATATCTTTGTCGTCTTCGTATACACGAATGTAGCGTCCGCTGAGTAGCACGTTAAGCACCGCTGATTGCGGTTGTAGCGCCGTCATAAACTCATTCAGGTCTTCTTCAATCTCAATAATACTCACGAAGTCTTTGCTTTTCAGCTCTGCTTGGCGCATTTGCGCCCTGATCTGCAGTGTTTTTTTAGACACTTTGTTTAGCTGCAGACGATAAGAGCGGTTTATTTCATCAAGGATCTGCATCAGGGTCTTGGTTTTCTGCGTCGTTACTACCTCAACCGCGCCAGACCATAAGCGGTTGAGTATGCCCGAATCAATACGTTTAACGGTAATGATTTGGCTATTGGTATAAACGATTAGTAACGGTTCGGTGGCGATTTCTTTACCCTCTGGGAAACAGTAGCGGGTGTAAATATAGACGTTGCCTTCGTCTGTTTCAATACGTGGAGCCTCGTAAATATCGACTGCATCGTTTAACAGGTCAATATCCAGCGAGTAATCTGTCGCTAGCTTTTCAAGTTCCTTTTCGGTAGGCGCAACCAAAGAAACCCATGAGCCAGCCCGCGCCTTGTCAATTTGCTCAAGTGAGCGACTACGCGCCGTACTATGATATATGTTAAGCATACCCTTATTGTACTGATCTTTTAGTAAATGTGTCTAATCTTTAGGTGGGGCAATGCGGGCATGAATGGCTCGAGCTTGTCTCAATGCTTCCTCGGTAGTTTCTGCACGAACACTGATATGACCAATTTTACGAGCAGACCCGTCTGCTTTGGGCTCTTTGCCATACCAGTTAACTTCACCCTTCGGTCCTGCATCTTCAGCAAGCATTTTTTCGGTTAATCGATTTCCTTCAACACGCAAGATATTGACCATAGCAGTCGGGCCCTTTGTAACCGTACTGCCAAGAGGCATGTTTGTGATAGCCCTAATGTGGTTTTCGAATTGCGAAGTCTCAGCACCGACAATAGTCCAATGACCGGAATTATGAACGCGTGGTGCAACTTCATTTACGAGTACGTTGTCATTGACATCTTGGAACATTTCCACAGCGAAAACACCTGCGCCGTCAAAAGTCTCAATGGTTGCTCTGCCTAGTTCCTGAGCCACCTTCAAAACCTCGGGGTCGCCGTCTACGGGTGCTACCGTTTCTATACAAATATTCTCTTCGTGGACAGTTTGTACAACGTCATATAACGCAACATTACCAGCCATATCACGTACCCCAATTATAGAAAGCTCACGTTGGTAGTCTACGAGTCGCTCGGCATACAGCCCCGGGTTTAAATGGTCTGCTTTGAGCTCAGTTAAGGTATCACTCCAACTCAACCCGCTACTAAACTCTTTATTGCCACGTCCATCATAACCACCCGTACGAGTTTTAACGATAAATTGATCTTTATAAGTTTCACGGGCTTGAGCAAAATCTTCGCCGTCCTTCAGCAGCATGAAATCAGCAACTGCTATCCCATGTTTC
>CAZXBL010000055.1:0-3636 GCA_964638875.1 uncultured Candidatus Saccharibacteria bacterium
GTACAATACAACTATAGCTACGCTATATATAGGTGAATAATGTGATACACAAACACCATCCACCCGCCAGCGAATTTAAAACTCTCTTTAGTTCGGGACGACGCCTGAGCTACAAGAAGGGTGAGATCATCCAACATGCCAATGAAGTCCCGCAAGGGATTTATTTTTTATATGAGGGTTTTGTCAGGGAATTTACACTTTCAAATGACGGGGAACAGCACTTAACACTTGTGTACGAGCCAGGGGAGATTTTTTCTGTTAACTGGATATTTTTGGACATCCAGCCTAATGTTTACCGCCAGGCACATACAAATGTAGTTGTATACAGCCTGTCAGGAGATGTATTTAGAAAAGCTGTTAATGAGAATTCTAAGCTACATACAGAACTGACGTATCTGATGATGAAGCAAGTCCACCTACTATCTTCACGCGTAGAAAACCTAACTTTCAGTAACGCATATGATAAGGTTGCCTATCACCTCATACACTTGGCGGGACGCTTTGGAGAGCCCATTAAAGAGGGCTGGTATATACGACTCCCCTTCAGGCACCAACAAATCGCAGAGGCGCTCAGTATGTCCAGGGAAACTGCTAGCCGCATGATTGCGCGCATGGAGAAGAAAAAGCTTATTAGGCAAGACGGCAAAGGTCATTTTATTTTAAGGAACCCTTCAGCTTTGGCTGCCACAATAGGTGTGGATGAAGTGTTGGGCATGTGGCCGCAGCTCGCACAGGATCCGTCAAAATATAAGTCATAAGCATTGTCACGGTGACAATAATCACTAGCTAAATGTGAATTACATCACTGTATATATATTCAAAAAAGTTAACAATACTGGTACGGAGGGAAAAACGTAATGAGCCAAATATTTAGATCAAACGCAAAAAGCCAAAATATGGAAGCTAAGACTCAAAAGTCAGGAGAGCAAAACTGGGCATCAGATGCCGTTGATCGAATTGCTCGCCGTACCCCCGCACTATTTAAGACTAATCCTGTACCCAGCGTACAGACCCGATCATTTACTCATATACAGACGGAGGGCACGTCATGAGCACTACACAGTTTATAACCAAGCAACATGTTAAGTACTACTGGAAAGTAATGAAGGGTAGCGTACGACAAGATACCACTGATGTCATTGAACAGACACAGGCTGACGGCTTTTGGCAGTACGAGCAGACCCCAAGATATTTGTAGCTAGTGCTGACAGCGCGGTGATCACCCGGATACGTCCGGGTGGTTTTAATTTTAGTCTTAATTAAAGGGGAGATGCCTTGCCTGTTAACTGGACTTTTGCGATAACCTTGCCGTTTATAGCTGCGATCAGCCCATCCTTTGACGCGGCCGGATCAAGGCGTATGGTGTCACTCAAGGCGTATAAATCAAATACGTAAGTATGTTCACCTGTTTCTGCTGTCGGGCAAGGGATGAGGTACGAGGCTGTCTTATCATCATTAATTCCTTGGACCGCCCCTTGAGGCAAAGTACTCTCAGGAATTACAGTGGTTGATGCAGGAATGCCCCAAACAACCCAGTGAGCTTTATCACCTGCTTCGGTACTGGTATCACGCATGACAAGTGCGAATTCTTTTGTATTACCGGGAGCGCTCGTAATAGATAGAGGAGGGGTTTTAGGCTCTGGGGTACAAGTATAGCTATTAGGTATAACGCCTGTATCTTCAAATGCTGGGCTGCTAAGTTTGAAAGGCGCTGCGGCGGGTACGACCTGCGGCGTTTCCACGGCAGGAACATTCTTGCTAAAAGTCTCTTTTATCATGACACTAAGTGCTAAGCCCAAAATAATGAGTCCGACAAAAAGCAAAACTGGTCTAATATGACGGGAGTGGTGAACAATTCGCATGCCAACCCATTATACGCTGAATTCGCCGCGTATGGCAGACCAAATTTAAGCTATACTTAATACAAGTGATCAAGAAAATGTCTTATTTGCAGTGGGTCGGAGTAGTGGCAACGGTGGTTTCCATGGTTATCTTTCTGAGGGAACCAAGTTTTCCAACACCAGACAAACTATTGGTGTTCGCCACTTTTGTATGTCTAATATTCAACCAGGCACTCGAGATGCTGAAGCGATTCGTACCATTTGTAGGCTTGCTGCTCGTTTATGAGTCGTTTCGTGGGGTTGTGCCGCATCTCAACCAACACGTGAACTATCTGTGGATGCCAGCTGTCGACAGATTGCTCTGGTTTGGCCAGCTACCAACTTTTTGGCTGCAAGAACGCTTGTGGCACGGTTCTGTTCAATGGTATGACTATGTGCTGTATCTTACCTATATGTTGCACTTTGTGCTGCCGTTTGTCCTAGCGTTTGTGGTATGGCGACTGAAGGACAATTATTATTGGCGCTATGCAACCGCCTATTTATCTGTGTCGTTCGCGGGTTTTCTCACTTTCTTGGCGTTCCCAGCTGCACCGCCGTGGATGGCAAGTAACATGAGTCTTATCGAGCCAATAGAGCGTATTTCAAGCCATGTGTGGGCAACATTAGGCATTCACGATTTCCCGTCTGTCTATAACAAGATATCACCCAATCCTGTAGCAGCTGTGCCATCTTTGCACGCAGCGTATGCTACATTGTTCGCCATATTCGCTATTACACTGTTTAAGACACGGTGGCGCTATCTATCATTGATATACCCAGCCTTTATCTATTTCGGAACCATCTATCAGGGCGAACATTACCTGATTGACGAAATACTCGGGGGCCTCTATGCGGTGGCTGCCTATTTTGCATCACCTTATATCGTACGGTCCGTAATGAGATTGTGGCGCCTTGCAAAAAAGCACGCGCTATTTGTATGGAAAAAAATTAAGCGCTAGCAATTTTTCTACGTTAATTCGCATGATAGTATGTCAGCATTATGAGGGTAATAGCTTTGCTACTTTTCGCGTTGCTGTTTATGGGTACACCAGTCTACCTGCTGGATGCGCTTGTTATGCCGCAACTTGACCAGATGAAATACACCTATGAGCATGTTGATGAAACTGCAGCACGGGTTGCAGAGCCTTAGTACGGCTGATAGAATAAGCACTAGCCTTTGTTAACATTACGAAAAATATACAGAGTGCAGCGAGGCAACCCACAATCATTGTATAAGGCTTACAAGATTATGAAGGTGCTCCATCTAGCCGCTACAAGCGGAAAGATATAGTTTTGATTTATCGAACACCAATATCCTTTCTGGCTTGTATGCAGAAGGGATATTTTTATGTCAAAAACTAAAGTAACTACACACTTCGCGAGTGAGTCAGTTTGCGCAGGACATCCAGACAAAGTTGCTGACCAAATTAGTGACGCTATTGTTGATGCCGTGCTCAAGCAGGATCCGAATGGTCGCACAGCAGTTGAAGTATTGGTTGCGCACGACCGAGTCACAGTGGCAGGGGAGATCAATACAACTGCAAAGGTGGATGTCCAGGAGATTACACGTAAAGAGATAAAAAGGCTTGGTTATACCGATCCTAAATGGGGGTTTAGCGACAAATCGCCGGTCGACAATTATCTGCACCAACAATCTGCAGAGATCTCGGTGGGGGTTGATGACTTTGGGGCAGGTGACCAGGGACTTATGTTTGGCTATGCCAGCAACGAAACCCCAGAATATCTGCCTTTGCCG
>CAZXBL010000056.1:0-3234 GCA_964638875.1 uncultured Candidatus Saccharibacteria bacterium
ACGTTCGCGTAAAACTGGTCGTTAAAGGCGAAGTAACAAAAAAGGCCGAAGTTAAAGTTCAGTTGGCTTCAGAAGCTGCAATTGCTGCAGTACAGAAGGCGGGGGGGAGCTTTACGTCTGTTCCTCAGGTTAAGCGAACTAAATTAGAAAAGAATGAAACCAAAGCAACCCAGAAGACCGCAAAAACTTCTAAATAAGACTTTGTTTCTCAACAGATGAGCCCCCAAATGGGGCTTTTTTGTTGCGTTCAAACCTAAAGGTTTGACCACCTTCATTTCTTGTGTCGACAAGAAACGAAGCAAAGAAACTCGTGCGCGTCAAAAAGACATATTGAAGCCACAACCAGCCCATTGCCGCGCAGCGAGGACTCCTTCCAGTCGGTTCCAATTCTTTATTTCAGATGGAATTGGAACTATCTCGCTGCTTGACTCGGCAATGAGCTGAGTAACTTCATCTGTTTTTGCCGATGCACCAACCCCGCCCGGACGATTTTGCTTGTGCTTGCATGGGTTAGGCGGGGGTGGTAAGTTTATTCCAATGAAACCATCTGATATTGAGACACGACAGCACATGCATGACGAGGCAGAATCACTCCGGCTCATGGCTCAAGATTTTAAATTGCGTCCTTTGGACACAATAGATGGGGTAGAGAGTCTCACCCCTCTGCAGAGGTTTGATAAGCTTTGGGATTCACTAGAAGGACATATGATAGCTCGTGTTGACGGCAGTGATTATGCACCAGATAGAACTGTCACGACTCCATCGGGAGGGGCATACACGGTGCGCGTTGATAGAATACTGTCTACTTTCAGAGATGGCACAAGGTGGATCCAAGCCTCATGGGTAGAACAGGCGCGTGATAAGGTACCACTACACCAGGGAGAAGATTGTGATGAAAATAAACTACATACTGAAGATGATATTCGTAGACTCACTGAACTTGAATGGACCATTCAAGCTTACCTCTCCGCCGAAGATTGAATATTGACAAATGTGGTATAATATATGATAATGAATACTTTGAAAAACCGTGAAGAGGCTTTTGCTGCTGTAAAAGAGCAAGGCAACAGACTTGGATGGTATGGATATATTGGTTATCGTGGTCACTGGGATCGACAAGGTGAGTACGGGTTTAAACAGACTCATCCGGTGGGCCTGCCTGGCATAGAAGTCCCCAAAGGTTATGAAGCTGGTTCTGCGTATGCAAGAGTGTTTGCCACAAAAAGGGCAGACCACCGCATTGAGGTTAGTCCCTTCTACACCCGTGTTGGTAATCAGTTGCAAAGAGTAGAGGAAATTCCAGAAGTGTTTACATGGGGTATATCAATTGGTGCTGAACGCACTTTTGATATGGACACTGCCATATTTGAACAAGTCGAAATCAGTGATTTAACCCAACCCGACGAGCAGACGCTAAAGACACTTTCAAAATGGATTACTCGTATTAGTGAAGTAATTGATCAGAAATAATCATATATTGAATAAATATAGACCGTTTGGGTAACCAAGCGGTCTTTTGTTGCATTTATTTAACAGTAGGACAATAATGCTGCTTATGTAAGAGGATTCTAGGAATGTGGTCTGAAGTTAGTCAAAGATGGCAACCTCACGATGGAGTACTGGAAACAAACAAACAAGCTGAGCAAAAAAAGCAGATTGATTTGCGCGCCCAAAAGGCAGGTGAGGTCGTAAGAAAGATCATTGAGGGGATTACTTACTCCCTCAGTGGGGGTGACGCAAGAGGGGTGCCTCATACCCTGGTTAGTGACGCTGTGGATGTTGGTCAGCTTAAAGGTGAAGCCGGGGAACGGGGCTATCACAAATTTATCAAAGCCTACGCAGCATTCGGCACAGATAGACAAAAGATTGAAAAAAATGGACGGTTTGAAAGAACAAGATACGGCTATGTCCCAAATTTTGGAGAATTAAGCAGAGTCGGTGTGATTCACTTATTCGGCATCCCGGATGTAGGTGAACTTGCCCACCAAGGAAGTACACACTGGACTCGTACTGAGTCAGCATCTCTCGAGGATATTGTTGCAATTGAAGAAGATCTCGAAGCTATCCAAACAGCTCTCCCCCATTTACTTGGTGGGCTGGCAGTTGTTCAGATTGAGTTAGCTTCTTGATTCAGCTATGACAGTAACTTTTACAGCAATTGGCACTTTTGGTATAGAGAGTGCCAATTTTGTTGTATACTGGGGGTAATTTGTTTCAACACTAGAGGGAAAGAATAATTCTGATATGAACTGGCGTCTGATTTTGAAGTCATTAAAAAATAGCGATATGCGCAACCGTATCCTTGCGGTGCTTGGTATGCTGCTTGTCTTCCGTGTTTTAGCGCACGTTCCGGTACCACTCAGCAACCCCGAAACCCTCAAGCAAGTTCTGACAAATCTTTTCAACTCTGATACCTCCCAACTTCTTAATTTCGTGAATGTTCTATCCGGTGGTGCGTTAGAAAACTTCTCCATTGTACTAGTAGGTCTTGGGCCGTACATTAATGCCTCTATTATTATGCAGCTGCTCACCAAGGCAATCCCAAAGCTAGAGACTCTAAATAAAGAAGGGGAGTTTGGGCGCAAGAAGATCAATCAGTACACTCGTATGCTCACGTTTCCTCTGGCGATTGTGCAATCTATCGGTGCGATCTACCTTGTTCGTCAACAAGCTTCCCAGGTGGCTGGTATAGGTGATATTACCGCCAACACCTCAATGATGCATTGGGTACTCATGGTGGCTGCCCTCACCGGGGGTGCAATGCTCCTGATGTGGATGGGTGAAATTATCACTGAAAAGGGTGTTGGAAATGGTATCTCGCTACTGATTACTGTCGGTATCGTAAGTGGTCTGCCGGGTATGATCTCAAATATTGTTAGCGGCATCGTGGACGAAACTAATAAATGGACTATATTCGGCTGGCAGTTGCCGATCAACAAGCAACAGGCACTATTTGCATTGCTATTATTAGTGGTCACATTGGTGGTGACGGTGTTAGTTGTGCGTCTGAATGAAGCCCGGCGTCGGATCACGATTAATTACGCCAAACGTGTACAAGGAAACCGTGCTTACGGTGGCGTTACAACTGAACTACCAGTTAAACTTATTACCGCTGGTGTTGTCCCAATCATCTTTGCCGTGGCGTTCCTGAGTGTCCCTGGGTTCTTGGGGCAACTACTTTCCACAAACAGTAGCGAAGCCTTGCGTACAATCGGTACTAATCTGAGTGTATGG
>CAZXBL010000057.1:0-2792 GCA_964638875.1 uncultured Candidatus Saccharibacteria bacterium
AGAAATTGTATCCCAAAAGGCATTACGCCGTCGTTTGATTAAAGCGTCCCAAGATATTGTGGGATATGGTTACGACGAAGCACGCGGTTTACAGGAACTGATTGAAGAAGCCGAAAGCCGTTTATTTGAAGTTAGCCAACGCCACGTCAAGCAAGACATAACCAGTATTGAAACTATCCTGTCAGAAAGTTTTGACAGGTTAGATGAGCTTCATAAAGACAAGGGCAAGATCCGTGGTGTCCCAACTGGTTTCAAGGACATGGACAATATCCTTGCTGGGCTGCAGCGATCAGATCTCTTTATATTGGCAGCGCGTCCTTCTATGGGTAAAACTGCATTGGCCCTGAACCTTGCACACAACGTTGCAGTTAAAGCGAACGAAGCTGTATTGGTCTTTAGTCTTGAAATGAGCAAAGAACAGCTGGTCGACCGTATGCTATCCATGGAATCAGGTGTTGATGCGTGGGCGCTTCGTACAGGTAACCTAACAGATTCTGACTTTGAAAAGATTGGTCAAGCGATGGGAACACTGTCTGAGGCACAGATATTCATTGATGACACGCCAAGTATTACAGTTAGCGATCTCCGTACCAAAGCTCGCCGTGAGGCACACCTGCGGCCGTTAGGGCTTATTATTGTTGACTATCTTCAGTTGATGAGTGGCGGTAGCCGTTTTGCGGGTGAAGGCAACCGTGTCCAGGAAATTTCGGAAATTTCCCGTGGGCTAAAGGCAATTGCACGTGAATTAAATGTGCCGCTTATCGCATTGAGCCAGTTGAGCCGTTCAGTAGAGAATCGCCATCCACAGATTCCGCAGCTAGCCGACCTTCGTGAATCTGGGTCAATTGAGCAAGATGCCGATGTTGTGGCATTTATCTACCGTGAAGAGTACTATAACCCCGAAACTGACCGTAAAAACATTACTGACATCTTCATCAAGAAGCACCGAAATGGACCAACCGGTGCGGTTGAGCTTTACTTTGATCGAGAAAAACAGCGATTCCGAAGCGTAGATTCCAAACACACTAGTACACCGTTCGACTAATTTTTTCGACACTACACACCAGCTAGCGGGTCATGGGCTCCGCACATGAGCAGGCTAGCTGGTGTGGATTGTCGGGTGATATAATAGTTTCGATGCAAAGGAAACTAAAACTTTTAAGGGCACATATCGCTGACAATTGGAAATTTAGTCTAATTGTTTTAGCTGTTGTTGTCATTTTGTCACTTTTACTCACCTACAAATTAGGTAGCTTAGTGGGCGGGTTGTCTCAGTCAGAAGCAGAAGTTAAAGCGCTGCTTGCAGGCGACAATTTGCATATTGGCGAAGTTATCCGTGAGCCACTGTTTCTCCCATATGAGGGATTGCAGTACTTGCTACAGTTTACACCCTTTACCGGACCAGCAGGGATACGTAGTATTGGTGCATTGTTCGGCTTGTTAAGCGTCATGGCAATGTTTTACATTTTCAAGAAGTGGTACACGTTACGTATTGCCGCACTGGGCTCAATCCTCTATGCAACCACAAGTTGGTTCCTCCATACTTTGAGGTTTGCAAACGAATCGGCTTCTTATTTACTACTGCCACTTCTAGTAGCTGCGATGATCGCGCTGCAGGCAAAGGCACGCTCACGATTGGCAATGGCATGCGCACTAGTATTCGGACTGAGCGCGCTATATATCTCTGGTGTGATTTTATTCTTGCTCCCAGCTGTAATTATTAAACGCAAAGTAATCATAAAAGCGCTCAGATCTCAGCCGCTGTGGTACAAATTGGTAATAGCCGGCATTGGTGTACTACTCTTATCACCGCTTGCTGTTATGATCGCTAAGCCATTGCCAGGCTCATCAGCACTTTCTAACTTGGCCCAATTATTTGGCTTGCCGGGTGAGGGTCTACATTCGATTAAGGCAATGGTATTCACCCTGAAAGATAGATTGGCAGACATATTTGTTTATAACACTTCTGGTCCTCTCTTTGCCCCAGGCCATTTGCCATGGTTCGATATATGCACAGCGGTACTGGTTGCTATAGGTGCGGTCCAGTTTGCGCGGTACTGGCGCCTGGATAGAAGTAAACTAATCGCAATCCTGGGGCTACTCAGCTTAGTATTAATCGCGCTTGGTGGCCCAGTTAGTAGTGTTATTCTGCTGCCATTCCTATTTCTTTTTGCGGTTGAGGGTTTAAAGTGGTTGCTGGAAATATGGCTCGAAATATTCCCCCGCAATCCATTTGCGCGCGGGTTTGCCGTCAGTATAATATGCCTTTTAACGTTCAGTGTTTCGTTTTATCAAGTAAATAAATATTACTTTGCCTGGGGCAAGGCACCTGAAACCCGTCAGGTATTCAATAACCACCCCTAAACTGCTACAATATTACAGATACAGTAAGGAGAGACTATGTCTAAATTTGATCAAGCTAAAATGCTACTGAAGTTGAAGAAAATGCAGAAAGAACTGCAAAAAATGATTATTGAGGTAGAAAAGGGTGATGGGGCGGTGCGCGTAGAAATCACTGGCGAACAGAAGATCAAGAAAGTCCACATTGATCCAGATTATGTTGACCTTGACGACATTGGTCAGCTAGAACGATGGGTTGAAGATGCTGTCAAGGATGCAATTCAGCAGAGCCAAAAGATAGCCGCTGAAAAAATGCAACCTATGATGGGTGCACTCGGCGACCTCGGGCTGTAATAGGGTAATTTTACTATGCAGATTCTTCCGCCAGCGTTAACGGAGCTCATTGAAGCACTCGGCGCTTTGCCGGGTGTGGGCCCGCGCACAGCTGAAAG
>CAZXBL010000058.1:0-2750 GCA_964638875.1 uncultured Candidatus Saccharibacteria bacterium
TCTTGCAGTACCCCCAGGCGGTATACTCGTTTGTGACATCCGTGCAGGGCGGTTGCAACTAAGCCAACCATTCATACACAAGGGGCTTAATCGGTCTCTTTGGCTATCGGTAGCAAGGGTTAGAGGGTTTTGGCCTGAATTGTACCAGGTAGTGTTGCCTGTATTATTTATTTCCAGCACTAACCATGCAGTGCTGCCCGGCGAGAGACCATTAAGGCTAAGTTGGACGGACTTAGTACTGTCTGTATAAGCAGACTGAGAATTAAACGAGTATGCATAGCTACGGGTGAGCATCGGAAGTCCGATGTATCCTTTGAACGAGGTGTGCCCCTCAGCTACTAGCCTGAAATATTCATAGGTATTCCCAGTGTACCCAGGTGGGTTCTTGATTTTAAAAGTAAAACTACCAGAAGAACCTGGCGGTACAGATGCTTGGTCTAGTACGGCAGCACGGTTATTACTCAGCCAGCCGGTAGCATGAAAAACCGATGGGTGATCATCCGAGTTCGAAGTTCCTAAAGTAATAGGAGTTGTCCCTGAGTTATACCAAGTTGACGTGCCCGTATTTTTGAATTGCAAAGTCGTAGTGACCTCACTGCTGTCACCAAGGTTGAGGTAGGGGTAGGTGATCTGTTTAGCAGCATAAGAATAGCCATTGGATTTCTTACTGGCGGTTATATTGCGGATATTCTGGAGTTGTTGGTAGGCAAGCTCACCAGGGCATGAGGTGCTATTTGCATCACGGTGGCCACTTATCGTGTTTAGAAAGAGACAGCCAGTTCCGTCATATTGACAGAAGATCTGCTGGGATAGTGGATCGATCTCAAACTTTGTGGATGACCAAGCTAATACATCGGTGAGACTATTTAACATTGCACCAGATGGCGCATTTGCAGAAGGGTTGAGCTGACGGCAGGCGGAGTCACTTGATTGAAAGCAGCCCAACAAAGCTACGGCCATCGAACCCCTATTGTATGAAAGGGTATGTCCGCCGACAATGTTGTCGCCGTGTGCCCGGCCTTCATATATCCTTCCACTCTGGTCTACTAAAAAATTGTACCCGATATCGCCCCAACCACGTGTGTACGCGTGATACTCATAAACTGCCCTTACTATTGATGCCCCGTCGACCTGTGAGGCATGTTCGGACGATACAGTGTGATGAATAAAGATTTGTTTGGTTGCCTGATATTCTGGAGGCCAGTAGTTGGAATGGTTTTTTAAACCATGGCCGTTAGGGTCAGGGCTACCCCATGCTGCACGTGAGACAATTTGCGGCAAAACATTCTCAGCATGTGCCTTGGGAAATAACTTGTCTTGCAGAGACGAAGACCGATCTTTTTCTATAGGGGAGCGTGAGTTGATATAAGTAACCTCCATCCCCTCAATCTTGGGGGCTACACCAGCTACGCGTAAAAGTTCAATCTTATACTGAAAGTGCTTTCCAATTGTTATGATAGGAGCCTCTGGAAATACGCGATCGCCATCAGGGGCACCCTCTTTCTGTGGTGGCATGGCCTCTACATCAATCCATTCGGTCCACCGTTGGCCATCAGCTGATGATCGTATGGCAACTTTTCGATTAGACTCGTTAGCCTGAGTCTCTTTCCATTCTGGAGCTATGGCGTTAAATTCGTAGTTCGCTTTAAAGGAGGGGGAAGTATAGCTAAACTCATTGGAAGTAGAGGCAATGTGGAAGACATCAGGGGTGTTTGCTTCATCACCTTGTACGGTTACAGTGTTGCTTTGTGTCTTTGCGGGTGATGCTTCGGGTATTGCAGGCTCATGACGAATAGTAACGTAGCCTCCCCAACCTAATGCCAGGAGCATAATAACTATAGCGCCGCGCTTCAAATATCTGGAAAATCGCATCTTTAGCACAAGAGGTATTATAGCAAAAGGTACCTCACAAGGTGGGTTTATAACGCTGAGAGTCGTCGCTGGCCCACGACTTTACCTATCATTAAGTGACGGTGATATTAATTTTAATCTCACTATTTGGAATTATTCCATCTCCCTCAAGAGCCAGGCAAAAGTCTTCACAATAAAGACCAGGTTTCCGACTAGGCGCGGTCAGGTAAAACTCAATAGTAAAAATATGACCGGGTTTTACGTACTCGATGTCTTTTCCTGACTGAGTTAGCTTGATTGCTGGGCGATTATCACCCGGCCAATCGGTACTTATAAATTTTGAGCGCCTATTTAGCGGAGCATTCGTTGCTACAACCATTGGCTTTGTACCAGCAAATGTACCGGCTGGTTGAAATAAGCTCACTTCACCGTTTCTGTACTCTAGAGAAATTTGCTTTGTGACCCCACTTTCAATCTCAACATTTACAGAATCATGTAGGGGAACGAGGTTAATTTCAGCTGCTGCCCTTTCTTTAGCGAGGAGATCAAGCTGCAAAACCTCTCTCAGTTTTTCATTATGCTTCAAAAAAGCACGCATCCTTACCAGGTTAATTCTATAAGAAATATAGTGGCGAATGTGGCGGTACACTTTCTTTAAAAAAAATGGTTCACTAACAGGCCTATGTATCAACAACACAATCTGTGTCGCCATATGTCCATCAAAAAGTAGTTTAGAATGGCTCGTTCCCCACTCTGGCTTCAGTGTAAAATCATAGTCTTCTTTGGTAGCTGCTAAGTTAAAGTTAAGATAGTCGACTTCGTAACCCAGGTTAGTAAGCTCATTAAATAATTCAAGTAAGTCTCTTTGTCGAAAGAAAACAGTCCCTGAGTTGTCTAAT
>CAZXBL010000059.1:0-2694 GCA_964638875.1 uncultured Candidatus Saccharibacteria bacterium
GCATCATAAAAAAATGCAGATCATCAACATCGCTATGCGTGTTATTGCTGATCACCTGCGCGCTGCCGCTTTCCTGGCGGTTGACGGCTGCGTACCGTCAAACAAAGAGCAGGGCTATGTTATGCGCCGTCTTGTGCGCCGGGCTGTCCGCTTTGCCTTTGAACTTGGCATAGAACAGAACTTCCTGGAGCAAATTGTGCCAGTAATAGCAGACATTTATCATGATGATTTCCCAGAAGTGGCCGAAAAACGAGAAGAAGTCGTCGCAGTGCTTATCAAGGAAGAAAAAGCCTTCCGCCAAACCCTTCGCAAGGGCATAAAAGAGCTTGAAAAAATGCAGAAAGACGGGCTTACAGGTGTGGAGTTATTCAAACTCTATGACACATACGGTTTCCCAGTTGAGCTTAGTGTGGAAGAGGCCCATAAACAGGGCATTACAGTCCCAGAGAATTGGCGCAAAGAATTTGACGTCCATATGGCGGACCAGCGCGCTCGAAGCCAGACAGCTGCTAAGGGCGTATTTAAGGGCGGGTTGGGCGGTCAGACGCTCCAACACAAGAAATACCACACTGCGACGCATCTGATGTACCAAGCACTTCGTGAGGTACTAGGTGACCACGTTATTCAGCATGGTAGTAATATTACCGAAGAACGTCTCCGTTTTGACTTCAGCCACGCAGAAAAGATGACACCAGAACAAATCAAACAAGTAGAAGATATCGTGAACGAGCAGATAGGCAACGACCTTAAGGTAACGTTCGAAGAACACCCAACTGACCACGCTATTAACGATCTTCATGTGTTGGGTGCCTTCGGCGATCGTTACGGTGACATCGTTAAGTGTTATCGTATGCAAGCAGATGGCGCAGACAAGCCATTCAGTTTTGAAATTTGTGGTGGTCCACACGTAGATCACACCTTACAGCTATTTGAAGACGAAAAGCGCTTCAAAATCCTCAAGGAAGAATCTAGCAGCGCTGGTATTCGACGTATAAAAGCCGTTTTACAGTAAAATAAACAGCTAGCTTGATTATGATACACCCCTTGTCAAGGGGTTGACACCCCTGTTGAAGGGGCGTATTCTTGTTGATGTAAGATTAAAAGCGTAAGAATTTTCACAAATATTTTGTGATAAATATCACGCAAAGAGAAGGAACCTATGACAAGAGAACGTGTTAGCAATTTGAACTTTGGATACTGCGAGGATGTACCGGTAGTGGTAGCCTTGGCATTAACTGATCAGGAACAAAGAGTTGCAGAGCAAGCTCTGTTAGCCGTACAAGCACCTGAAAAGATAGGTAGAATTGCAAACACGGGACTTGTAAAAGCTGAGGGTTCCCCTTGGATAGCCGTACAAGCCGACCATGATTTAACTCCTCAAGAGGCAGTTGATAAACTCGGAAAATATGGATCTGTTGTCTATAGAGATGGCATAAGTCGCCAAGACATCATTCAAACCATGGGAGTTGACGCTACTGCGGCGCTTCTTGGCAGACGCCCAGGTGTTCTCTAGCGCTGTTCACTCCAGCTATCGCGTGCTAAAATAAAGCGTATATGCTTGATAAGTTTAAAAGCGTTCGTAGCGCCGTATCTTCTCTGAAAACTAAGCCTAAAAATGACGAGCAGTACATTGTCGCACTCGACATTGGGACAGAGAACGTTAAGGCACTGATTGGTCGCGTAGAAGGCGAGAGCTTGCGTATTGTGGGTGCAGGACGTGCTCACCAGGCGCTAACTGATATGGCTGCCGGTGCTATCTCTGATATTACTGGTGTAGTAAACAATTGTGATAAAGCGCTGGCGCAAGCAGAAGAGCAAGCTGGTGTAAGCGTCCGCACCGCAGTTATTGGTATTGCAGGCGAATTAGTCAAAGGAACTACCACAACCGTGCGCTGCACACGCAAGAACCCTAATAAACCACTTGATATCGATGAGGTGGAGAAAATCATTGGTTTGGTTCAGAAACGGGCTGAAGACCGCGCAAAACAGCAGCTAGCATGGGAGTTGGGGGGCAAAGAAGTTGAAATCCGCTTAGTTAACAGCGCCCTGGTAAATATTGACATCGATGGTTATCCGGTCACAAACCCTCTTGGATTCCAAGGTAAAGAGGTGTTAGTGCAGCTCTACACTGCATTTGCGCCAATGATTCACATTGGTGCGTTGGAACGTACCGCTCAGGAGCTTGACCTTGATCTTTTGGCAGTAGCTGCAGAACCATTTGCTGTCGCAAGGTCGCTGATTGGCAACAATTCCAATGAAAATATGAGTGCAATTCTGATGGATGTTGGTGGTGGTACTACGGATATTGCCGTAATTAATGAAGGTGGTGTTCAGGGTACCAAAATGTTTGGTATTGGCGGCCGTGCCTTCACAAAATCAATCGAACGTGAACTTGGCAGTGACTTTGATTCCGCCGAAGCAGTTAAGTTGGCGCTGGGAAGTAGCAAAGTTCCTGAACATAAACAGCATGCTGCAGAAAACGCAGTCGAGAAGACGCTTGATGTCTGGATTAATGGTATCGACTTGGCACTGGGCGAATTTAACAAACTGGACAACTTACCACACAAATTACTCCTCTGCGGCGGTGGCTCTAGTCTAGAGCAAATGGTTGAACGTCTAGAGAAGAGTTCTTGGTACAAGGAGCTACCGTTTACCCGTAAGCCTTCAATCCAGCACATTCAACCTCAGCAGGTG
>CAZXBL010000060.1:0-2603 GCA_964638875.1 uncultured Candidatus Saccharibacteria bacterium
GAGGTATATACTAGCATACTTTTGCTCCATATGCAATATCCACAGCTCTGCTGTCTTAGATATATATTATTGGTATAATGTCTCTATGCAAACACACACAAAAGTTGATTTTAAAAATGTTTTAGCTGGGATCGGGGCCGGTTTTTTAATTTTGTTTTTATTAGCTTTCGTAATAGCTCGTTTTACAAAAACTGACGGGCTCGATGCTTCTGCTATACGCAGCGTAGAGTCAAAAAGGACTGCTGGCAGCGCAACCACAGCGCTCCTTACTTTTGTAAAGATAGAAAAACCTTATACCGGCGAAGTATTTCAGTTTGCTATTCATGATGATACTAATGGCAATGATTTCGGAACCTTCGACCTCTTGGGCGACAGCAAGGATTATGAGCAGGTAGTAATACAAAGCAATACCCAATACACCATCACTGAGACAGGGAGCAGTAATAGTAAGAACTACGACACAAAAATCCAATGCAGCGTAGAGGCTGGTAAAAATTATAGAGATATATATGGCAAGTCTGTCACTTTAAATCTGGAACCAGACAAAGGCATCACCTGTGTCTTTACAAATACCTACTGCCCACCTGGCGCTATCTGCAGGGAATCACCAAACTACGATAGCTAAAGCTAATCTCGATCACGTGAATATCCACAGGTCGCACTTGTACTATATATACATGCTCGAGGAGTTATTGGTATAATATACGCGTATGAATAAACGAGCTCGGCTCATTCTCAAATCTTTTTTTCTTTTGCTATTTTTCGGTGTTGCTTTCCAGGCGCTCGCTGTCTGGACTGATGCGACAAACAATCCTCCAGCAGGCGCAATCCCGCTACCGGTAAACACTGGCCTCAATGGACAGAGTAAAGATGGAGTGCTGACAGTAGCTGGGTTTAAATCTTTTAGCGTGGGTATATTTGATAGCTCTGTATCCGTCGGAGGGTTTCTCGGTGTAGGCACCGAAGACCCTGAGGTAGAGCTCGATGTAGTGGGACAGTTTAGAATCAGGGATGGTACCGAAGGAGTGGGCAAAGTGCTCGCTTCGGACGCGAGCGGCCTCACTTCTTGGACTTCCCCTGCGAGCATCCCCTGGTCAGGGGATGTAAATGCGGACGGCAACACTCTCTTTGGCGATAATGCTTCCGCGGGGGATCTTTTCCTCGATTCTACCAGCAACGCCTCAAAAGGTTTTGTCATTTTAAATCCAGTCGGTGGAAATGTAGGTATCGGCACGACCAATCCGCTAAGCAAACTCCACGTCGCTGGGGACATTCGCTTTACTGGGCTTTTGCTACCAGGTGGCCAAGAAGGTGCTCCTGGAGAGGTGCTCACTTCAAATGGGACCAATCCGCCGACATGGGAGAGCCTCGGGGAGAACCTGGACATCGCCTGGGGAGATATCACGGGCACGCTCACAAACCAAGATGACCTCGCATCAGCCCTCGCCCTCAAAGCCCCGCTCGCAAATCCGACATTTACTGGTACTTCAATTTTTAACGCGCTTAAGATAACTGGCGGCGCAGGAGCAAACAAAGTGCTCACTTCAGATGCAGACGGTGATGCCACCTGGGCTGACCCGTCGGGCGGCATTGCTGGCAGCGGTACTGCCAACAGGATTCCTAAATTTACACCTAATGGCACGACCCTGGGAGACTCTGTAATATATGACACGGGCAGTTTGGTGGGTATTGGACAAGCGGCACCTGCCTCGAAGCTTGATATAGCAGTAGCGGCAGTATCTGGGCTAACCTCTATTACCCAAGCTGTGTCTACCGCTGCCGTTGCCGTGGATTACACTCGTACTTCAAACTATTATGTTCCAGGACTTGTCTGGTATGCCACAAACAACAACGCCACCAAACCCAAGGCCGGAATCTTTATGCAAGATACCGACGGTGGCACTAATCTGTTTTTTGGTACTACCAATAGTTTTGTTACTGGTATCAACAATCAAGCGCTCACTATCAACCCTTCCGGCTTTGTTGGCGTAGGCATCACTTCTCCTACTTCTGTATTGCATGTAAGCGATGCAGTAGCCAAGACTGCTTCTTACACAGGAGTTTCTCATAATATCTCTAATACTTCGAGCACTGCATCAATAAATAAAATTGGTTTGAATATTCAAAGTACCGGCACATGGAATGGATCGGGCGCGGTAAACACTGGGCTTGTCGTAAATGCAACCGGAGGTTCGACAAACTATGCGGCTACATTTAGCGGTGGCAACGTCGGTATCGGCACAACTACCCCAACATCAACTTTGGATGTGAAGGGAACTATTCGTATTTCTGGTGCCACTTCAGGATATGTAGGGCTTACTGTTCCAGCCGCTGCTGGCTCTACCACATATACCCTACCTTCCGCTCCTCCGGGTGCAAACGGTATGGTATTGAGCTCGACGACTGGCGGAATCATGTCTTGGGTTTCATCTGGTGGTGGATCACAAACACCATGGCTTCAGAATGTGAATGCGGCTGGATTTACTTTGTTTGGCAATAGTACGAACAACGGGAATCTGACATTGGATTCTACAAGCAGTTCTACAAAAGGGAACGTGTACATTAATCCGACTGGCGGACTCGTGGGTATCGGCACCACTTCT